>JASHPP010000018.1 GCA_030038035.1 Trebonia sp. | reverse complement strand
GGCGGGTCGTTCGCCGCCATGGTGCTGGCGCAGGCCGGGTGGCAGGTCGTCGTGTTCGAGAAGGGCCCCAACTTCTTCACCAACCTGGCCGGCGAGGGGCCGATCGGGACGCTGTTCTCCAACGACGACCTCAAGATGAACGTGCGCTACTTCGCCGGGCCCGATCCGCTGGCGTTCCCGCGCGCCTGGCGGCCGGTCGGCACGGCCGCCGTCCAGTACACGGGCAGCGTCGATGATCTGCCCCAGCTCGTCGGCGGCGGGACGGTGCACTGGGACGCGAAGGTGCCGCGGTTCTGGGACATCGATTTCCAGCAGCTTTCCGCCCTCGGACCGGTTCCGGGCGCCGACGTGGCCGACTGGCCGTTCACCTACGCCGACATCGCGCCCTACTACGAGGAGGTAGAGAACCTCATCGGCGTGCAGGGCGACCTGGCGGCTACGCCCGACATCGTGCTCAAGCACGCGCCGCGCGGCCCGTACCCGATGCCGCCAGGCCCGCAGCAGCTCTCGTCGGTGACGATCGCCGCGGGCGCCGCCGCCGTCGGCATGCACCCGCATCCGTTCCCGATGGCGATCAACTCCCAGCCGTACAACGATCAGCACGCCTGCAACGACTGCGGTTTCTGCGCCAACTACGGGTGCCCGCTCGTGGCCAGGCCATCGGCGCTGATGCCGCTGCGCCTCGCCCTGCGCACCGGGCGGGTGACGCTGATCTCCGAGACGATGGTCACCAGGGTCCTGCTCGAAGGCTCCGGCGCGGCGCGGCAGGCGACCGGGGTGAACTGGGTGCGGATGACCTCCAGCGGGCCGGTGACCGGCACGGAGACCGCGGACGTGGTCATCATGGCCGCGTCCGCCATCGAAACCGTGCGGCTCGCGCTGCTGTCAGCGTTCCCGGACCAGAGCGGCAAGCTCGGCCGCAGGCTCATGCTGCACTCGTTCACCGACGGCACCGCGATTTTCACCGACGAGCGCATGCACGCCTACCGGGGCAGGTCGACGACCCAGTGCGCGGAGGACGCCGCCGACCCGGACTTCCCCGGCGCCCGGGCCTACGCGAAGGCGAACGGCCTGCCTTACATCCGCGGCGGGATCATGGAACTCGGCGGCAGCCAGGACCCGATCGCGGAGGGACAGGCCTACCAGACCCTGCTTGGCCTCATCCGCCCATCCAAGCCCTTCGGCACCGACCTGAAGCAGCTCATGCGCTCCTCGGTCCTGCGCGACCGGCTGGCCGGCTGCTCGTTCGTCGGCGACGAGCTGCCGTACCTTGACCATACGGTGACACTCGACTCGACGCTCAAGGACGTCTTCGGCCTGCCCGTGGCGCTGATCACCTGGAGCCTCGGGAAGTACGAGCAGGTGGCGCAGCAGTTCTACATTCCGATACTGAAGAAGATGATGACTGCCGCCGGCGCCGCGGTGGCGCTCGCGGTGCCGGACACGATCAACAGCGGCGGGGTGCCCACCGGGAGCCACATCATGGGCGGGATGATGATGGGCGCGGACCCGGCAACGAGCGTCACGGACCCCTACGGCCGCGTGCACGGCCTGGACAACGTCTACGTCGCCGACGGCTCCGTCTTCGTCTCCTCCGGCGCGCACAACCCGACGAACACGATCATGGCCGTTGCCCTGCGCAACATGCGGCACCTGGCTGGGACCCCCGCCTGAGCCAGGGTTCGCGGAACCCGTAGGCCAACCGGGCCTTGAACGTCTTGCAGTGCTCGCTGAACATCCAGATCGGTCGATGGGTTGCAAGTGTTTCAGTGCGCACACGCCCGAGGAGCATTCTGAGAAAAAATTATCTGAATAACAGCCAATTTTCGATCAAATTTACGTGATATTCCATAGATGACAAAAAATTTTCCTTTATCATCTGAGATCCGGTTTTTCGCACGCCTATGGTCCTTTGTTACGCAATACTTAAGAACTGCTAAAGCTCATGCCGGGGAGTCCACGCCGACGGCGGGACCAACCGCGGCGTGGCGGCGAATCCCGCAGTTTGGAGTCCAGATGAAGCTAATTGGTGCGGGCCTGCCCCGCACAGCAACCTTGACCCAGAAGGTCTGCCTGGAGATGATCGGGTTCGGCCCCTGCTATCACATGGTCACCGTCCTCAGCGATCTCAGCCTCGTGCCGCGGTGGATGGACGCGTTCGAGGGCAGGACCGACTGGAAGACCACCTTCGACGGCTTCCAGGCCACGGTGGACTGGCCAGGCGCCTTCTTCTACCGGGACCTGATGGACCTGTATCCCGACGCCAAGGTGCTGCTCAGCGTGCGTGATAGCGCGGCCTGGGCGCGCAGCATGCGGGACACGATCTGGGCAGTCCTCTACGGCGACTGCCTGATGCGCGACCTGTCCGGCGCCCGGACGCGGGTCGACCTTCCGTGGGCGAACTACATAGCGCTGATGAGCGCCATGTGGGACAAGAGCGGCCTGCTCGGCACGATCGAGGGCGGCTTCGACGAAGGCGCCCTGGCCAGTGCGATGGAGCGCTACAACGACGAGGTCCGCCGGTACGTACCCGCCGACAGGCTGCTCGTGTGGTCAGCGGGCGACGGCTGGGAGCCGTTGTGTGAGTTCCTCGATGTCCCGGTGCCTTCGGGTCCGGTCCCGCATGTCAACGACGCGTCGGCATTCGCTGACATGGTGAACGGGGCGGCGATCGGGTCTCTCGTGAAGTGGCGGGAAGAGCGTCAGGTGCAGGTCGCGGGCCGGTGAACTTCCTGGTTGGAGTGCTTCCACGCCGTGCTCAACCCAGCCGGCGACCGCCGGCGGCCAGGCTCGACTCGCGTCAGCGGTGGCTGCTCACCGTCTGCTGCGTCGCGCAGTTCATGGTGATCCTTGACCTGACCATCGTGAACGTCGCGCTGCCGTCGATGCAGGCCAGCCTGGGCTTTTCCGCGATCAACCTGCAGTGGGTGGTCATCGCCTACGCGATCGTGTTCGCGGGCTTCCTGATGCTTGGCGGCCGCGCGGCCGATCAGATCGGCCAGCGCAAGACGCTGGCGTTCGCGCTCGTCCTGTTTGCGCTCACGTCGGCGATCGGCGGCGCCGCGGTCAGCCAGCAGATGCTCGTAGGCGCCCGCGTCGTCCAGGGCCTGAGCGGCGCGCTGATGGCGGCCGGGTCGCTGGCGGCGATCACCTCCTCGTTCCAGCCCGGGCCCGCCCGGCATAGGGCTATCGGCCTCTGGGGCGCCATGAACGGGGCGGGCGGCGCGGCCGGCGCCTTTTTCGGCGGGATCATCACAGAGGAACTCGGCTGGCGCTGGGTGCTGTTGATCAACCCGCCGATCGGGATCGCGGCCGCCGCGATCTGCTGGGTCGTGATCACCGATCGGCCCACCAAGCGGGGCGCACGGTTCGACCTGCCCGGCGCGCTCACGCTGACCTGCGGGCTGATGGCAATCGCTTACGGGATCGTCAACGCCAGTTCCTACGGCCTGATGACCGCGCGGGCGCTGGTGCCGCTCATCGTCGGGATCGTGCTGAACATCCTGTTCCCGCTGGTCGAGAAGCACGCGGCGGATCCCCTGGTGCCGTTCAATGCGATCACGAGACCGCTGCGTTCGGCTAACATCGTCGTGCTGCTGTTCAGCACTGCGTTGTTCCCGATGTGGTATGTGAGCTCGCTTTACCTGCAGCAGGTGATCGGGCTCTCGCCGCTCGACGCCGGGCTCGCGTTCTTCCCGATGGCTCTGACGATCATGGCCACGGCGTCGCAGGCGGGCCGGCTGGTAGGCAAGTTCGGCGTCCGTGCGGTGCTTGGCGCCGGGCTGTGCATGCTGATGACCGGGCTGCTCCTGCTGGGCAGGATCACGCCTAACGGCAACGCGGCGGAAGCCGTGGTCCTGCCGGGGCTGCTGGTCGCGGCGGGGATCGGCCTTTCGATCGTCCCGTCCACGATCGCGGCGACCCAGTTCGTGGGCCACCAGCAGGCCGGCCTGGCCGCCGGCCTTGTGAACACCTCGCGCCAGATCGGCGGCGGGCTCGGGCTAGCGTTGCTCGCCTCGATCGCCACCTGGTATTCCACCCGCATGATCGGCGAGAACGCGACCGTGCCGACTGCGCTCACGGAAGGTTTCCGGCTGGCGTACCTGATCGCGGCGGGCTTCACGTTCCTGGCCGCGGTGTGCACGTTCTGGCTGCTCCCGGCGGGCGCGCCGGGGACGCCGGCCCGGGTCCGGCTGCGGCTGCCTGCCGTCGTGGTTACCGTGGTGGCGGTCTTCGCCGCGCTCGACTTCGTGTACGCGGACCATCCGGCGCCTCCTATCGGCGCTTATACCACCGCGAACACGTACAGCTACGTGTCAGCGCCCGATCTGCACCCGCCCGTCATCAAGGCGGACGGGCCCGTTGACCAGTCGGCGCTAGCACCCGGTTACCTCCTGCTCGCCAACTTCTACGACATCAGCACGCCGCCGATGGACGGCCAGAGCGGGCCGCTCATCCTGAACAACAACTTGCAGCCGGTGTGGTTCCAGCCGGTCCCCAAGAACGTCGTCGCGTCCGACCTCAGCGAACAGACCTACGAGGGCAAGCCCGTCCTGTCCTGGTGGCAGGGGGTCATCACGTCCACCGGCGCCACCCAGTCCGGAGAGTATGTCGTCGTCAACGACCACTACCAGACCGTGGCCACGCTGCGGGGCGCGGACGGCTGGGTGCCCACGCTGCACTCGCTGGTGATCGTCGGCCAGGACGCGTGGGTGACCGCGAACAAGAACCTGCCCACGAACCTGGCCTCCTACGGCGGTTCGGTGGACGGGGCCATCACGGATTCGGCGGTGCAAGAGTATGACCTGCGGACCGGCAAGTTGCTGTATACGTGGGACGCGCTCAAGCACATCCCGTTCGGCGACAGCTACGCGAATCCGCCGACCAACGGGTATCCGTGGGACGTCTACCACGTCAACTCGATCCAGGTGGTTGGTCCGCACACGCTGCTGGTCTCCATGCGGAACACCTGGGCGGTGTACCTGATCGACACCACGACAGGGAAGATCCAGTGGCAACTCGGCGGCAAGCACTCAAGCTTCACGTTCGGGTCAGGCGCTTCCTTCGAATGGCAGCACGACGCGACGCTGACCGGCGGTTCGACGCTCACGCTGTTCGACGACAACTGCTGCCAGATCAGCGGCGCGGGCACCTATCTCGCCCCGAACGGCCCGTCCCGTGCGCTTACGCTGCGGCTGAATCAGGCCAGCCACACGGCCAGCCTGGCCAGCGCGTACGAGCACGGAGGAGTATCGGCCGCCTACATGGGCAGCACGCAGGTCCTGCCGAACGGCAACACGCTTGTCGGCTGGGGTGCGGAGCCCTACATCTCCGAGTACAGCAAGTCAGGAAAGCTGCTGCTCGACGCCACTTTGCCCGGGCCAGACCTGAGCTACCGGGCGATACAGGTCAGCCACTGGACCGGGCTGCCGCTCACCGCACCCAGCGGCGCCGCCAGATCGGGCAGCGGCGGGACCGTCGTCTACGCGAGCTGGAACGGCGCCACCACTGTCACGTCCTGGCGGGTGCTCGCGGGCTCGGATCCCGGAAACCTGGCCGTCGTCGCGACCAAGGCCAAGTCCGGCTTCGAGACCGCCATCCCGGTGGGGACGGGCTCCGTCTTCGAGGTTCAGGCACTGGATGCCGGTGGCCAGGTAATCGGAACCTCTACGGTCTTCCGGAGTCAGGGGTGACCTCGGTGACAGAACGATCTCTTCAGAGGGGAACACGTTGAACAGGGGAGTCGTCCTTTGCAGGTCGGCGGTATCCGGATACCGCCTGCTGCTGCTCGTGCTGGCGCTGGCGCTCATTACAAGCCTCGTCGCCGGATGCGGTCCGAACAGCTCAAGCAGCAACAGCCCGAGCCCGAAACCGTCCCAGTCGACAACCAGCGTTGGCTACTAGCGGCCAGCGGGGCGCGGCCTCGTTCGGGTCCGCCGACCACTGCCGCCCCGCGGACCGGTAGGACGACCTTGGCCCGCGCTGGCCCGCAGTGATAATGCATGCCGCCTGGTCTTCGGCTCAGCCGAGCTTCCTGGTTTTCGGCTCAGCCGAGCTTCGCGACCTTCGACGCGCCGAGCTGCTTGCCTGACGCGTCGTACGCAGCCACCGCGAAATACGGTCCTCTGCTGTCCGCGACGATCATGGTCTCGAAACCGTTGCGCGGCTGCGTCGCCACCGCGCCCAGGCCCGACGGGTGCTTGCCTGCGAGCACCTGCCAGGTCGCCACCTCGGTCCCCCCGTTCCAGCTCACGTACACTGCGGTGCCCTGTGCCGGGTTGGCCTGCAGTGCTACCGCAGGCTTGTCCGTGGGGTAGCCGACCCAGCCCGCGGTGAACGCGCGGTACGACTGATCACCGTTGGGGAGCTGCCCGTTCATGGTCACCGAGCCGTCGGCGTCGAACTCGGTGTAATACGGCTGGGCGCCCCAGCCGACGAACGCCCGGCCGCCAGGCAGCAGCTGCATGCTGCCCTGGTTGTCGGCCAGCAGCCTGGCCGGGCTGGTGAACGCCTGCTGCAGCGTCGCGGTCATGTTCGTGAGGTCGAGCTTCACGATCATGCCGCGGGACTGCGGCTGCATCTGCGGGGATGCCCCGTTGTCGAAGATCGTGATCACGCCGGTGCCAACCGAGCGGACGTGGTGCTGGTAGTAGAAACTCGCGCCGGGCCCCACCGTGAAGCTGGAACTCTTCCCGCCGAGGCGCCACTTGACCTGGCCGTCCCGCCGGCCGATCTTGTAGATCGTCGAGGTGTTGCGGCCAGAGACGAGCAGGTCGCCGTCCCAGGCCACGCCGATCGAGTTGATGTGGAAGTAGTCGTACGGGCTGCCGGGGGTCCCGGTCTGCCCGATGGGCACCATCGACTCGGTGAGCGGCACGTGGTCCAGGCTGTTCCACTCGAAGATCACGTCGCCAGTCGCGATGTCGATCTCCTGGACAACGCCCGCCGCTACTACCCCGTGCTTGCCGCCCACCGAGGTCAGGTCGGCCTTCTGTTCGTTGTACGCGTCGACCAGCGCGGTGCCCTGGCTGGTGAGGTTGAACTCGTGCATGTCGGCCATGAGGCCGTTGCCGCACTTGACCTCGGCGATCTGGGTGTAGGTCGAGTCGGCGATGTAGCAGTTGCCTTGCCCGTACGTTGCGCCCGTCTCGCCGTGCCACCAGGTGAGCACGGGCTTGCCCTTGTAGGTCTGAACGTTGAAGTCGAGGACCTGGTCCTGCTCGATGGGATTGAACCAGGCGATGTCCCCGCCCCGCTCGGCAATGAGCAGCCCGCGCTGGCCGACCAGCGTCTGTGCCGCGTACGGCTTGTTGGCCAGGAAGACGTACGGCGGCACGCCGGCGGGCGCGCTCACCACGTCGACCGAGAGAACGGGCGGCTGCAGGTCGGGCCTGCTCAAGAACGAGTGCACGTTTCCCGTGGTCGTCACCGTTGGGGCTGGCGTCGCGGCCTTGCCCGCCGATTCCACGGTGAGCCGGTCCTCATCCCTGCCCCACTTGTACCCGGCGAGACCGGCGCCGGCCAGCGCGGCAAGCCCAACCACGGCGCCGCCGGCCAGGATATTCCTGCGCGACATGCCGTCCGGCGGTTGGGGGGCGGCCGGTGCCTTCTTGCTGGTCAAGTTTCCCTGCGCCACCGCAGTCTCCTTAGTCCCACTATGTCGCGGGAGCGGGATGTCCATAAGGTGATCTGCATAAGGTATACGACGAATTAGTGTTTACTTAAGATTTTGAGCGAACTCTAAAGAAACTCAATGCTCTTTCGAGTCGTCTACGCGTTCGAGATCAGCTACCTTAGCTGGGTCGTTTTAACTCTACTGCGGAGCACGGGCAACGGCTGAGCCCGCGCCGCAGGTCGAACTGTGATTCACGCCGCGAACGCCGTGAACGCGGTGAACGCCGTGAACGCCCGCCACCTGTCAGGCAGCGTACTCCGCGTCCCCGACGAACGCGTCCCACAGTCCCGCGTACACGCCGCCAGCCTCGAGCAGCTCGTCGTGCGTGCCGATCTCGGCGACCCGCCCGTGGTCGAGCACCACGATGCGGTCGGCCCGCGCCGCCGTGGTCAGCCGGTGCGCGACGACGATCGTCGTCCGCGACGAGGTCAGCTGCCGGGTGGCCGCGGTCACCGCGGCCTCCGACGCCAGGTCCAGAGCCGCCGTCGCCTCGTCGAGCAGCAGGATGTCCGGGTCGGCGAACTGCGCCCGCGCCAGCGCGATGAGCTGCCGCTGCCCGGCCGACAGGCTCCGCCCGCGCTCGCCGACCTCGTGGTCGTATCCGCCGGGCAGCCGCATGATCATCTCGTCCGCGCCCACCGCCCGCGCCGCCGCGATCACCTCGTCCCGCGAGGCGGACGGGCGCGCGTACCCGATCGCCTCCGCGACCGTGCCGCTGAACAGGTAGGACTCCTGCGGCACCACGCCGAGCCTGCGACGGTAGGCGGTCAGGTCGTAGCGCCGCACGTCCACCCCGTCCACGAGGACGGCGCCGCCTGTGACGTCGTAGAACCGGGCGATCAGCTTCACGATCGTGGACTTGCCCGCCCCGGTCTGCCCGACCAGCGCCACGGTCTCCCCTGGCGTGATGGTGAACGACACCCCGGCGATCGCCTCGGCGGCCGGAGCCTCCTGCGTCGCGTAGGCACCATCCGTCCCGTCGTTGTCGTACACCGCGTCCGCTCCGTACAGGGCAGACCCGGTGCGGTAGGCGAACCGCACGTCCCGCAGCTCGATCAGCCCCGCCAGTCCCGCGGCGGGCACAGGCACCGGACCGGCGGCCTCGGGCACCGACGTCCGCAGCCGCAGCAGGTCCTTGATCCGCGCCGCGCCGACCGCCGCCTGCTGGTACCCGTCGAACACCTGGGACAGCTGCTGGACCGGCGCGAACACCATGTCGATGTAGAGCAGGTAGGCGATCAGCGCGCCCGCCGTCAGCACGCCGGACCTGACCTCGCCGACCGCCAGGACGAGGACGAGGGCGGACGCCACGGTCGACAGGGTCTGCACGAACGGGAAGTACAGCGCGATGTACCGCTGGGCCCGCAACCGGGAGACCCGGTACGCGTCGCTGCGCCCGGCGAACCGCGCCCGGTTCTGCTCCTCGCGCCGGAAGGCCTGGGTGGTCCGCAGCCCGGCCACGTTCTCCGCGAGGTCGGCGTTGACCACGCTGACCCGCTCGCGCGCCTCCGTGTACGCCTGCGACGACTTCTTGCGGAAGATCACGGTCGCCGCGATCAGGAACGGCATGATCGCCAGCACGAACAGGCCAAGCCGCAGGTTGATCACGAGCAGCGCGGCGAGCACGCCGAAGAACGTGAGCACCGAGCTGACCATCGTGACCAGCCCGGTCTGCAGGAACGTGGACAGCGCGTCCACGTCGGTGGTCATCCTGGTCATGATGCGCCCGGACAGCTCACGCTCGTAGAAGTCCAGGCCGAGCCGCTGCAGCTGCGCGAAGATCTTCACCCGCAGCGTGAACAGCAGCCGCTCGCCGTTGCGCCCGACCACCATGGTCTCGGCGATGTTCACCAGCCAGTCGCCGAACACGATCGCCAGCCCGATCAGCGCCATGAGGACGACGAACCCGAAGGCCCGCGCCTCGACCCCCTGGTCGATCCCGCCGCGCACGAGGGCGGGAAGCGCGAGGCTGGCGGCGGCGTCCAGGCCGTCGAGCACGAGCCCGGCGATCAGCGCGACCGCGATCGGCCGCAACAGCTTGCGCAGCGTGAAGTGCCGGTCGGCGGCGCGCGCCCGCGCCACGTCCACCTTCGGCGCGTCCTTCACCGGCGGCAGCGCCGCGACCTTGGCCAGCAGCTCGGGGCTCGGCGGGACGCTGCCGATCATGCCGTCAAGCCGCGCGTTGCCGCGGGCGGCTCCCCGCCCCCGCGCACCGCCGCGCCCGATCCCCGCGCCGGCGGAAGTTGCAAGCGCCCGCGCCGTGTCGGTTTTTGAATCCTCATATCCCGAACGAGCCGTGGCGGCTGCGCCATCCCCAGCCAGCGCGCGGCCGGCGGCACTCGCGGTGACGAGGTCTGCGGCGGCGTACTGCCCGCCGAACTCCCCGCTGGCCGCCGCGGGGAGGTCGCCCGCGTCGGTGCCCTCGGCGTCGTCGCCTGGCCCGGAGATCAGCAGCCGGAACAGTTCGGATCGCGCGGCGAGTTCCTCGCGCGTGCCCACGTCGCGGACCCGCCCGTCGGCGGTGAGCACCGCGATCCGGTCGGCCAGGTTCAGCGTCGACTTGCGGTGCGCGATCAGCAGGGTCGTCCGGCCCGCCATGACGCGGTGCAGGGTCGCGTGGATCTCCGCCTCGATCCGCGGGTCGACCGCCGACGTGGCGTCGTCGAGCAGCAGCAGCCGGGGGTTGGTGATCAGCGCGCGCGCCAGGGCGACCCGCTGCCGCTGGCCGCCGGACAGCGTCAGTCCCTGCTCGCCGATCACCGTGTCGTATCCGTCGGGCAGCTCGCGGATGAAGTCGTCGGCTTCTGCCGCCTTCGCGGCGGCCACGACCTGCTCCAGCGTGGCGTCCGACCGCCCGTAGGCGATGTTGGCGCGGACGCTGTCGGAGAACAGGAAGCTGTCTTCCATGACCAGGCCGATGGCGGCCCGCAGCGACTGCTGCGTCACGTCGCGCACGTCGTAACCGCCGATGCGCACGGCGCCGCCGCGCACGTCGTAGAAGCGGGGGAGCAGCAGCGACAGCGTGGACTTCCCTGACCCCGAGGGGCCGATGACCGCGACGGTCTCGCCGGGCCTGACCTCAAGCGTCAGCCCGCGCAGGACCGGCTGCGACGGCACGTACCCGAACTTCACGTCGTCGAACACGATCCCGTTCGCGTCCGCCGGCAGGTCGATCGCGTCGGGCTTGTCGCTGATCGCCGGGCGGGAGTCGATCACCTCGAACACCCGGATGACGCTGGCGCGGGCCTCCTGGCCGATCGTCACCAGGTTCGTGAGCACCCGCACCGGCCCGGCGAGCTGAGCCAGGTAGCTCGAAAACGCGAGGAACGTGCCGAGCGTGACCTGGCCATGGATCGCCAGCCAGCCGCCGAAGGCGAGCACGCCCACCAGCCCGAGCGACGGGATCGCGGTGAGCGCGGGGTTGTACCGCGCGGTGTACCTGATCATCCGCAGCCGGGAGCCGTACAGGTCCTCGCTGGCGGCCTCCATCCGCCGCATCTCCTGCTCTTCCTGGCCGAACCCCTTGACGACCCGGACGCCGCCGATCGCCTCGTCGACGATCCCGGCGACCTCGCCGACCTGCTGCTGCGCGTGCCAGCTCGCCGGGAAGAGCTTCTTGCGCGCCGCCGTCGAAATCAGCCAGAGCGCCGGGGCCACCGCGACCGCGACCAGCGCCAGCGGCGGGGACAGGATGATCATGATGACGAGCGAGAAGACGAACAGGAGCACGCTGCCCAGGGTCAGCGGCATCCACTGCAGCAGGCCCTGCACCATGTTGAGGTCGGAGATCGACCGGCCGACGAGCTGGCCGGTGTGGATCTCGTCCTGCCGCGCGCCGTCCAGCCGGGACAGCGAGTCGAACAGCTCGGTCCGCATGGCGTGCTGCGCGTCGAGCGCCATCTTCCCGCCGCGGAACCGCCGCATGTAGATGCCGGCGAAGTTGGCCGCCGCGGCGATCAGCAGCCCGATCGCCAGCGGCCAGACCGA
>JASHPP010000200.1 GCA_030038035.1 Trebonia sp. | reverse complement strand
GGGGCGCCCCCGGCGCCGGATCGATCGCCGGCGGGTGCCTGCGCCGGCTGGAACACGGGCGAGCCGCGGCCGGACAGCGGCGTGGCCGCCGCGTCGCCCAGCGCGACGCGGGCCGCCTGCATGAACTCGCGACAGGTGCCGTACCGCTCGCTGGGCTCCTCGGTGAGCACACGGGCGAACACCTCCTCGATCGCGGGCGGCAGGCTGGGCTGGAGCCGCGTGGCGGGCGCGGGGAGGTCTTCGCCGTGCGCCCTGGCGATTGCCGCTGCCGGGTGCGTTCCGAACGGCACCTTGCCTGTCAGGCACTCATAAAGCACGCAGCCCAGCGAATACTGGTCGGCCGAGCCCCACACGGGCAGCCCGCCGCGCACCTGCTCGGGGGCAACATAGTCGGCCGTGCCCGCGAACTGTCCCGTCGAGGTCAGCCCGGTGCGTGCCGTGCTCCAGCCGCAGATCCCGAAGTCGGCGAGGTACAGGTATCCAGGGCTTGGCTCGTCGTCGTCCCGTTCGATCAGCAGGTTCCCCGGCTTGACGTCCCTGTGCACGAGCCCGGCGCGGTGCGCGGCGTCCAGTGCCTGCGCGGCCTGACTGAGCAGGAAGACGGCGGTCTCCGGCTGCAGCCGGCCGCGCTCGGCGATCGTCTGCCGCAGGGTGGTGCCTGAGACGCAGCGCATCACCAGGTACAGCAGCCCGTCGCTTGACCCCACGCCGAGGACGGGGATGACGTGCGGGTGGTTCATCGAGGCGGCAATGCGTGATTCCGCGAGGAAACGCGTGCGGAAGGCGTCGTCCTCGGCAAGCTCAGATGCGAGCACCTTGACCGCGATAAGGTCACCAAGCTGCGGATTTTCCGCTTCGTAGACAATGCTCATGCCGCCGTGCCCGAGGACGGCTCGCAATCGGTAGCCCGCGAACTCGTCGCCAACATAAGGAAGCTCGGGCATATACCCTCCCACCCCGGGATGACAGTCCGGTCCCCGGGTATCTCGACGGCGGCGAGCGGTCCCTGCGGCCTCGCGCGGGAAAATATAGCCCATATCCCAATGAACTGTGATGGAGATCACAAAATCGGTAAAACCGGCCCAATGAAACTGGCCGTCGCGCGTAATTCGAACCGATCGAGCTAACGGCCGGTTAGCGCGGGCCGGCCGTTAGCGCGTCCGGCTTAGCGCGGGGCCGGCCGTTAGCGGCGTCAGGCGCGGGGGTCAGCGTCCGGCCGACAAGCGGCGACAGGTGCAGCGCGACGCTCGCCAGCTCCCGCAGGTCCGAGTCGATGAGCGCTTGCGGGCCGTCGCACAGCGCGGTCTCCGGGTGCGGGTGGACGTCGACGATGATGCCATCGGCGCCGACCGCAATCGCGGCCCGGGACAGCGGGAGGACCAGGTCCCTGCGGCCGCCGGAATGCGACGGGTCCACGATCACCGGCAGGTGGGACAGCCGCTGCGCGACCGGGACGGCGCTGATGTCCAGGGTGTTGCGGGTCGCGTTCTCGAACGTCCTTATGCCGCGCTCGCACAGCACGATGTCGGTGTTGCCGCGCTGCGCGATGTACTCGGCGGCCATCAGCCACTCCTCGATCGTGGCGCTCATGCCGCGCTTGAGCATGACGGGCCGGCCGGCGCGGCCGACGGCCTGCAGCAGCGGGAAGTTCTGCATGTTGCGGGTGCCGACCTGCAGCATGTCCGCGTACGAGGCGACCAGGTCCACGTCGCCGGGGTCGACGACCTCGGTGACGATGGGCAGGCCGGTCGCTTCCCGAACGTCCGCGAGGATGCGCAGGCCGGCCTCGCCGAGGCCCTGGAACGCGTACGGGGAGCTGCGCGGCTTGTAGGCGCCGCCGCGCAGCAGCGACGCGCCCGCCGCCTTCGCCATCAGCGCCGACTGCAGGGCCTGCTCGGGCGTCTCGACCGCGCACGGCCCGGCGATCACCGTCAGCGTGTCCGGCCCGATCGGCACCCCCGCGACCCGGATCACCGAACGCTCGCGGCGGTGCTCCCTGCTGACCAGCTTGTACGGGACGGAGATCCTGACGACATCGCTGACTCCTGGCTGTGCGGGCAGGTTGAGCGTGGCGAGGTGGTCGATGTCGCCGCTGAGCCCGATGATCGTCCTGGACACGCCGCGGCTGACGAACGCCTCGCCGCCCGCCTCGCGCACCAGGCTGACCACGTTGTCAGCATCTGCCTCGGTCGCCTCCGCGTCCATCACCACTACCATCCGACCGGCCTTCCTCGAGTGAAACCGTAAGTGCCCAGTGAAACCGTAAGTGCCCGGCGAAACCGTGACTGCCCGGCGAAACCGTAACTGCCCGGCGAAACCGTGACTGCCCGGCGAAAAGTGCCCAACGAAAAAAGCCCCTGGCCTTCCTGGCCCGGGGCTTTCGCTAGGTCGCTTCCGTCAGCGCGTGGTCTGGCGGGCGACCGGACTCCCGAGCCGGTTACCAAACCAGAACCAGAACTGCGTGCGCATGCCAGGCACTATACAGGTACTAGAGCCCGCCGTAGTACACGACGATCGTGCTCCCGGCCTGCGCCTGCCCGGACGGGTTCGTCCCGAAGACCGTCTGCCCGAAGCCGAACTGCTGGCCCTGCACCTGGAAGCCGAGCTGCTCAAGCTGCTGCTGCGCTTGCTGGAACGACTCGCCGCGCACGTTGGGGATCGTGACCTCGGGCGGTCCGATGGAGACGTAGACGGTGACGGTCACCCCGGGGCCGACGGGGGCGCCCTGCGCGGGGGACTGCCTGACGATGACGCCCTGCGGCTGGTCGCTGTGCACGCTCACCTGGTTGAGCTGGATGTTGTTCGATGCCGCCCACGCCTGGACGTCCCCGATGTTCTGCCCGACCAGGTCCGGCAGCGGAATGCCCGCGACGACGTCCACGGAGACGGCGCGATTGGCCGGCCACGAGGTGCCGGCCGGCGGCGTCGTGCCCGCCACGGAGCCCCTGGCAGCGCCGTTGACGCCCACCGGCGTGGTCGTGTTGCTCACCGTCAGCCCCGCCTGGCGCAGCCGCGCCATCGCGCCCGCCACCGACAGTCCGGTCACCGACGGGATCTGGATCATCCGCGGCCCGGCCGAGACCGTGAGGATGACCGTCGCGCCGTGCACCGCACGCCCGGACGGCGAGGTGCTGATCACGTCACCCTTTGGCACGTTGTTGTCGATCACCTCCGTGCCCTGCTGCACCGCGAACCCGGCGGCGCGCAGCGCCTGCGCGGCGGCGGCCTCCGACATCCCGTCCACCGCGGGCAGCGGCGCGTACCGCCCCGACGTCAGCCACCAGCCGCCGAAGCCGATGGCGATCAGCACCGCCACCGCGACCGCGAGGAACGCGAGGCGCCTGCTGAACAGCCAGCGCTGCAGGAACGGCTCGCGGGTCTCGTACTCGCCGTCGCCGTCGTATCCGTCGTACCCGCGGGCGGGAGCGCCGGAGTCCGTCGGGTAGCCGGAATTGCCCGCGACGATCATCGTGTGCGACCTGGCCCCCTCGCCGTAGCCGGCCGCGGCGCCGTACCCGGCATCCCGCTCCGCCCGCCATGCCCCGGTGACCGCGTCGCCCTGGCCCGCGATACCGCGCAGGCTGCGGACCGCGCGCAGGAACGCGCCCGCGTCGGCGGGCCGCAGCCGCGGGTCACGGCTGGTGGCGGAGCGGACCAGGTGGTCGACGGCGGGCGGCACGCCCGCCACGTAGTCGCCGACGGCGGGGACGTCGGAGTTGACGTGCCGGTACGCGACGGCGAGCGGGGATTCCCCGGTGTGCGGCTGGCTGCCAGTCAGCATCTCCCACAGCATCACCCCGGCCGCGTACACGTCGGTGCGCGCGTCGGTGACGCCGGTCACCTGTTCCGGCGCGATGTAGGCGACCGTGCCGATGATCAGCCCGGTCCGGGTATGCCCGGCTGCCGCCTGCGTCCTGGCCAGGCCGAAGTCCACGACCTTGACCCGGCCGTCCGCCGTCAGCAGCACGTTCTCCGGCTTGACGTCCCGGTGCACGACGCCAGCCCGGTGCGCGGCGGCCAGCCCGGACAGGATCGGGTCCATGATGTCAAGCGCTTCCGCGTAGGGGAACCTGTGCCGCTCCCGCAGCAGGCTGCGCAACGTCCGCCCGGGAACGTATTCCATCGCCAGGTACAGGTACTGCCCGTCCGATCCCTGGTCGAAGACCGCGACGATGTTGGGGTGCGACAGCCGGGCGACCGACTTGGCCTCGCCGATGAACCTGTCCACGAAGTCGGCGTCCCGCGCCAGGTCGGCATGCATCACCTTGAGCGCCACCTGCCGGTCCAGCCGGGTGTCGGTGGCGAGGTACACGGTGGCCATCCCACCGTGCGCGATGCGGGAGCGGACGAGATACCGGCGGTCGAGCATCCGGCCGATAAGCACGTCAGCGAGGGCAGACTCCATCGCCGACGATTTTACGGCCACCTCCAGCGAACTTTAGGCGGTTAGTCATATTGACGGCAGCGTGTCGCGCTCCGCTGAGCCCGCCGCCGCTCCCCGCCGCCGCTCCCCGCCGCCGCTCCCCGCCGCCGCTCCCCGCCGTAACGGGCGCCCGCGCCACTTCCGCCTGCGCCAGCCCGCCCCGCCGTACCGTGGACGTCATGCATGATCCCGAACGAACCCTGGTGACTGGCGCGGGCCTAGCCGGGCTGCGGACGGTGCAGGCGCTGCGGGAGCGCGGCTACGCCGGCCGGATCACGCTGATCGGCGCGGAGGACCGCCCGCCCTACGACCGGCCTCCGCTGTCGAAGAGGGTGCTCACCGACGGGGTCGACCCGTCGCTGCACGCGGACTTCGCGGCGCTCGGCGTTGACTTCCGCCCTGGCGAGACAGCGACGGGCCTGGCGGAGGCCGCCGTGGTCACCAATCGCGGCACGTACCCGTTCGACCGCCTGGTCCTGGCGACAGGCGCGGTCCCCGTGGCGCTGCCTGGCCCGGGCCCGCAGCGGTTCCTGCGCACCCTCGACGACGCGCTCGCCCTGCGCGGCCTGCTGCGGCCCGGGCTGCGGCTCGCGATCGTCGGGGCCGGCTGGATCGGCGCCGAACTGGCGACCGCCGCCGCGGCGGCGGGCTGCCGCGTGACGGTCATCGAGGCCGGGCAGGCCCCGCTCGCCGCCGCGCTCGGCCCGCAGGCCGGGGCGCGCACCGCCCCCTGGTACGAGCGAGCCGGAGTCGAGTTGCGCACAGGCACGGCCGTCGAGTCCGCGCAGCGCGGTGGCCTCGCGCTGGCCGGCGGCGGCTGGCTCGCGGCTGACGAGGTGGTCACGGCCGTCGGGGTGCGGCCGGCCGTGGGCTGGCTGGCAGGCTCCGGCCTGTTGCTGGACAACGGCGTCGCGGTCGACTCCTGCCTGCGCTCATCGCTGCCAGGCGTCTACGCGGCGGGGGACTGCGCCGCGTTCGAGTCCGTCCGGTTCGGGAGGCGGCTGCGCGTCGAGCACTGGGACAACGCGCTGCGCGCCCCGGAGGTGCTCGCGGCCAACGTCCTCGGCGGCAGGCAGATGTACGACCCGGTGCCGTACTTCTGGTCCGAGCAGTTCGGCCGCATGGTCCAGTACACGGGCCACCACGACCGCGCCGACCGCCTCATCTGGCGCGGCGACCCGCAAGCCGCTACCTGGTCCGCCTGCTGGCTGTCGGGTGCAGTCCGGGCCGGTGCCCGCCTCACCGCCGTGCTGGCCGTGGATCGGCCGCGCGACCCGCTGCAGGCCCGCCGCCTGATCGCCGACGGCGCCGAGGTCGACGCCACCCGCCTGACCGACCCCGCCATCCCCCTGAAAGACTGCGCCAGGTAACCGCGATCGCGCGCACTGTCCCGGTCGACAGCGGATGAATGCCGACAGCGGATGAATGCGGCATCGAGCCGGCTACAGGCGGCTGAATGTCACATTCATCCGGCCCGGAGCAGCGTTGCCGCAGTACCTGCTATATGTGCAAGCGTCGAATTGCGGCTGTTGGCGAGCTGTACGAGACTTGCCCGTGCCGATTCCGCACAAGAGCGAGGGAGGGCCGCTATGGAAGACCGTATCGAACAGCGGATCACCATCAGGGCGACGCACGACAAGGTGTGGCAACTGGTCAGCCGGCCCGGCTGGTGGCTGCCTGGGAGCAGTGCGGAACCGGCCCGCGGCCCGGGGCGGGTCACCGTCGAGTATGGCGACGACCACCGGCCGTACGTCATCGACGTGATCCGCGTCGAACCCCAGGGCTACGTCTCGTTCCGCTGGGCGAGCGCCTTCGGCGGCGCGGCGGCCGCGCAGGGCAAATCGACCCTGGTCGAGTTCTATATCCGGCCGGTAGGGGACGAGATCGGCGTCACGGTCGTGGAGAGCGGGTTCACGTCGCTCGACCTGCCGGAGGCGCTGAGCGAGGACGAGTGGAAGGGGAACACCGGCGGCTGGCAGTACGAGATGGCGGCCTTGCGGACCCGCGCCGAGCAGGGGCGGTGACCGCGGCGGCCGTCGACGCGGACCGGGTGTTCACCGCGCTCGCTGATCCGCGCCGCAGGGAACTCCTTGAGTTGCTCGGGCGCACTCCCGGGTGCAGCGCGAGCAGCCTCGCGGCCAGCCTGCCCGTCTCTCGCCAGGCGGTGGCGCAGCACCTGGCCGTGCTCGAGGGCTCAAGCCTGGTCAGCAGGCGCCGGGCCGGGCGCGAGGTGCTGTTCAGCGTCCGGCCGGAGGGACTGGCGGCCACCGCGGACTGGCTGACCGGCCGGGCGGCCGTGTGGCGGGAGCGGCTGGAGGGCCTCAGGAAGCAGGCAGAAAACGGGTAGTTGGCTACCGGGCGGCGAAAAGGTGACACCGAGGCGACATGCGGCGAAGGGCCTCGCACCCCGCGGAAGGGGAATACGCGCTCATTGACGGAAACGTGACTGGTTTGGGAACGGCCGGGACGTGGGAGATTGGACTCGTGGCACAGATAGACCCCGTGACCGACGCCCTCGTTGGCGATTGGCTGTCACTCCCCGACGTTGCCGCAAGGCTCGGCATACCCTCCAGCCGCGTGAAGCAACTGCTCCGCGACCGCAAGCTGCTCGCCGTCACCCGGCCCGCCGGGGAGCGCGGCGTGCCGGCCGCCTTCCTCGACGGAGCGCAGATCGTCAAGGGACTCTGCGGAACGCTGACGGTGCTTTTCGACTGCGGGTTCGACGAGGAGGAAGCGCTTCGCTGGCTGTTCACGGCCGACGAGACGCTGCCAGGGACGCCGATCGAGGCGCTGTGCAGGCGCCGGGGCACCGAGGTCAACCGGCGCGCCCAGGCCCTGGCGTTCTGACTGAGCACCGGGTAAACGCCGTCCCGACCTGAACTCGCGTTTCACCGAAGGCCCGCCATCCGCCGTGGCGCGTGCCGGGTCCCGCGCTGCGTGCCCGCTGACGACAATCTTGTGGCCAGAGCACAGGAAATCGTCCAGCAGGTTATGCTTGGCCACATGCCGCCGAGACCGCGCCGTCCACAGCTCGTGGTAAGCAGCACCGCGCCACGGGCGAAGGGCGGCAGCACGCCGCACGCAGCCACGGCCAGCGCCCGCCGGGCACCGCTGATCTCCGATCTGCTTAAGGCGGGTCAGCGGTCGTTCTCGTTCGAGTTCATGCCCCCGAAGACGCAGGTCGAGGAGCAGCAGCTGTGGCGGGCCATCAGGCAGCTCGAGCCCTTGAAGCCGACGTTCGTTTCCGTGACGTACGGAGCGGGCGGCTCCACCAGGGAACGGACGGTCCGGGTGACCGGGCGGATCGCCGCGCAGACCTCGCTGACCCCGGTCGGCCACCTCACCGCGGTCAGCCACTCGGTCCAGGAGCTGCGGCACGTGATCGGCTCGTACGCCGACGTGGGCGTGCGCAACGTCCTGGCGCTGCGAGGCGACCCGCCCGGTGACCCGAACGCGGCCTGGGTTCCGCACGCGGCGGGCCTGCGGCACGCACATGAACTGGTCCGGCTGGTCAGGTCGTCCGGCGATTTCTGCGTGGGCGTCGCGGCCTTCCCTGAGCTGCACCCCCGCTCGCCGGATGCCGAGACCGACGTACGGCACTTCGTGGCCAAGTGCCGCGCCGGAGCGGACTTCGCGATCACGCAGATGTTCTTCTACCCCGACGATTACCTGCGCCTGCGGGACCGGGTCGCCAGCAGCGGCTGCGCGGTGCCGATCATCCCGGGCATCATGCCCGTGACCAGCCTGCGGGTGGTCGAGCGCGCGCTGCAGCTCGGCAGCTGCAAGGTGCCCGCCGGCCTGCTCGACA
>JASHPP010000017.1 GCA_030038035.1 Trebonia sp. | reverse complement strand
CAGGCCGGGATCCTCACCGAGATCCCGCGCGAGAACGTGACCGCGCACCCCGAGCGGACGCTGGCGCACCGCACGCTCTCGCTCGGCATGCGGGGCAGTGACGCGCTCGGCAGGCTCCTGCCTGGCAGCGTGGCGACGCGGGCGACGCACCGGCTGGAAAGGTGGCTGCAGCGCGGCCGCCGGGAGCGCCAGCCGCTGAGCTGGGAGCAGCGGCAGGCGCTGCTGCCGAAGTTCGAGGACGACATCAAGCTGCTCGAGAACCTGCTCGGCGAGAACTTCGGCGACTGGCTGGCGCCACGGGAACGGTCGGGGGGTCTGGTCGGGGCCCGGCCGGCCGGCCAGGGGCAGGCGAAGAACGGCCGCAGGAGATGAAGCCGCGACCGTCGGTCACCGCAGCTCGGTGACCAGGGCGTGTGAGCCGTCCGGCTGGGTCATCTCGTAGTACAGCCGGGCCCGCCCGTCCGGCAGGTCCACCAGATCCAGGTAGCGGAGGCCGCCGCCGCGGTGAGGCGAGGACGCGGCCGGGCCGGCCCCGGGCGCGGAGGTCGCGATAAGCGCCGCGGGGTCGCTGCCGACGGCGACACCGGTCCGCTCCTCGTAGTTCTCCGCGGCGCTCGCCCGGCCGTCGTACCAGGCGGTGGCGGACCCCGCGGTGAACCGGACAGCGGTCACCCGGGTGCCGCGGGAGTCCCACTCGCCCGGCCGGCCGCTCAGCGCCGTCCCGTGCCAGGTCCAGTCCAGCCCGTCGGGGCTCGTCGCGTACTCGGTCGTCATCTGGTCGGTTTCCAGCGGGTCGGCGAGCGGGTGGATGGTCGCCCACATGTGCCACTGGGCGTCGTGGCGCCGGATGACCGGGTCCTTGACCGCCCGCTTCGTGACGTCGCCGGGAAGCACGACCTCGCGCCGCCTGACGCTGAACTCCGCCGGGTGCGCGGCGTCGGTCGCTTCGACCCGCCAGTGCTTCGTGCCCGTCGTGGCGCAGCTCAGGTACAAGCGCCACCGGCCGTCTGGCAGCCGGACCAGCGACGGGCGCTCAACGGACTCGGTATCCAGCTCATCCTTGCCGATCAGCCCGCACGTCTCGAAGTTGACTCCGTCGCGGGCGTACGCGAGCACCACCGCGTAACCGCGCCCGCTGCCCGTCGGCCGGCGGAGCCGGTAGGCAAGGTAAATCCCGTCCTCGGCCGCGACCGCCGACGGACCGCCGGCCCAGAACCCGCAGCCCGTGCCCGGGGGCGGGACCACGATGACCGCGTCGGCTGGCCGGGGAACAGGGCCGCCATTATTGATACTTATCATGTAGGAATTATAGAGAATCTCACTACCGCGAACAGCCGAATACGGCTGACCGCGGCATCGAACCGGATGTGGACGAAATGATCATACGGAACACACGGTGCTCCGCGGGCCAGAATTGACTCGGATTGACCGGCATTGACCAGCCGTGATACCCGGGTGGGCCTAGGCAGATCCGTGATCGCGGGTTAAAGATGATTGTGTCGGGCTGATCGATGCAAGGGGGCCACGATGAGGGCAGCCGTCCGCATCGCCTGGCGAGCCGCCGCGGCCGTGGCGTTCGGCGCGACCGCGGCCCTGGCGGTCACCCTCACCCGAGGGGCGCCGCTGCACGCCTCGCTGACGTCAGCGCGCAACCTTGCCTCGGCCGGCAGCCACACGGACAAGGGCAGCACGCCGCGGTGCGCCGCGTCCAGGCTGGACATCTCGATACCCGCCGCCGGCGCAACCAGCGTCACCGCCGCCCGCGCGGGCGGGGGCGCGCCGCGGCTCACCGTCACCCGCTTCCCCGTGGAGTTCACCAACATCTCGGCTGCGCCGTGCACGCTCAGCGGGTATCCAGGCGTGTCCGCCTACCGCGCCGGCGGCGTCCAGGTCGGCAACGCGGCCGGGCTGGACGCATCGGCGAGCGCGCTGCTCATCGTGCTCGCCCCGGGCGCGAGCGCGCACGCCTCCGTAGTGGACAGCGCCGCGGGGAAGCGGTGCCTGCCGGTGGCCGCGACAGGCTTGCGCGTCGTGCCGCCCGGCCAGTCCGTGCCCCGCTACGTCCGGTACAAGATCGCCGCGTGCTCCGCCGCCGGGCCCAGGGCGCCGGTATTCCTGCATGTAAGGGCCCTTCAGTACGGCACTGGCGTGCCGGGCGGCGCCCGGCACCACCCGGGCTCCCGGCTGGCATGAGGCCGCGCCCG
The DNA here is from genome assembly GCA_030038035.1 of Trebonia sp. The sequence continues at coordinate 4,305 of JASHPP010000017.1, read as the reverse complement.
CGCTGACGTGAACCCCGCCGTAACGGCCAGGCAAATACCCGTTTCCGCACCCGACGGACGCGGGGATGATGCACATCATGAGCGTGAGCGAGACGCCGATCGCGCGATACGACGCGCCCCCCGACCCTGACCGGGACAGCACGGGGCCCATCGCTGCCCAGCAGCGCCCCACGGACCACACGGACCACACAGACCACACAGACCAGACGGACGACTCCGGTCACCCGCACCAGCCTGAGCACCCCGAACTGCCCGCCGACAGGTACCTGGACCGCGAGCACAGCTGGGTCCAGTTCAACCAGCGCGTCCTCGAGCTCGCCGAAGACGAGCGGGTACCGCTGCTTGAACGCGTCCGCTTCCTTGCCATCTTCGCGTCCAACCTGGACGAGTTCTTCATGGTCCGGGTGGCCGGACTGATGCGCAGGATGGTGGCGGGCTTCCCTGTGGAGGGCGCGGGCACCCAGATGGCCGTGCACGTGCTCAAGAACACGCTGGCCGGGGCCAGCGAGCTCACCAAGCGGCACGCGGCCGACTTCACCGACCTGGTCCAGCCCATGCTCGCCGAACACGGCATCGAGATCCTGCGCTGGAAGGAGCTCTCGCAGGCCGAGCGGAACGACCTGACCGATCTGTTCAACAGCCGGATCTACCCGGTGCTCACCCCGCTGGTCGTGGATCCCGCGCACCCGTTTCCCTTCATCTCCGGCCTCAGCCTCAACCTCGCGGTCACCCTGGCCGAGCCGGGCACAGGCGCCCCCATGTTCGCGCGGGTCAAGGTGCCCCCGAACCTGTCGCGCTTCCTGCCCGTGGGCAGGTACCGCTACGTGCCCATCGAGGACGTGATCGCGGCGCACCTGAACGAGCTGTTCGGCGGGATGGACATCGTCGAGCACTTCGTGTTCCGGGTGACGCGGGTCCGCGAGCTTGAAGTGGACGAGGACGCCACCCAGAATCTGCTGCAGGCGATGGAGCGCGAGCTGGTCAAGCGCAGGTTCGAGCCCGCGGTGCGCCTCGAGGTCGAACGCGACATCTCCGACGACGTGCTGTGCCGCCTGGTCAAGGAGCTCGGCGTCGAGGAGATGGCCGTCTTCAAGGTCCCCGGCCCGCTTGACCTGACCGGCCTGGACGCGATCGCCGACCTGCCGGTCGGCGAGCTGCGCTACCCGACGTTCGTGCCGTCCACCCGGGCGGTGCCCACCGACGCCAGCATCTTCGCCACGCTGAACGAGCGGGACGTGCTTGTGCACCACCCCTACGACTCGTTCACCACGACCGTGGAGCGGCTCGTCGAGGAGGCCGCCGCGGACCCGCGGGTGCTGGCCATCAAGCAGACGCTGTACCGGACCAGCGGCGAATCGCCGATCGTGGACGCCCTGGTCGATGCCGCCGAGGCGGGCAAGCAGGTCGTCGTCGTGGTGGAGATCAAGGCCAGGTTCGACGAGCGCGCGAACATCACCTGGGCGCGCACGCTTGAGGAGGCGGGCTGCCACGTCGTCTACGGCTTCGTCGGGAAGAAGACGCACGCCAAGGTCATGCTGATCGTGCGCGAGGAAGCCGACGGGAGCCTGCGGCGCTACTGCCACATCGGGACAGGCAACTACCACCCGACGACGGCGCGGCTGTATGAGGACTTCGGCCTGCTGACCGCGGACGCGACGGTCGGCGAGGACGTCACCGACCTGTTCAACCACCTCACCGGGTACAGCAGGAAGAACGGCTACCGGCGGCTGCTCGTCGCCCCCGAGGCGCTGCGCGCGGGGATCGTGGGACGCGTCTGCCGGCAGGCGGCGCGGGCGCGGGCGGGCAAGTCGGCGAAGATCGCCTTCAAGTGCAACGCGCTGCTCGACGAGGTCGTGGTGGACGCGCTGTACCGGGCCTCGCAGGCCGGGGTGCCGGTCGACCTGTGGGTCCGCGGCATGTGCGCGCTCAAGCCTGGCGTGCCCGGCATGTCGGACAACATCAGGGTGCGCAGCGTGGTCGGCCGGTTCCTCGAGCACTCGCGGATCTACGCGTTCGGCGCCGGCGAGCCCGACCCCGACCCCGAGCCCGGCGAGGACCCGCAGGCCGGCAACGAGGTCTGGATCGGCAGCGCGGACATGATGCACAGGAACCTGGATCGCCGGGTGGAGGCGCTGGTCCAGGTCGCCGATCCGGCGCACTGCACTAGACTGCGTGAGCTGATCGCCCTCGGCATGGACGACGCGACGTCCTCGTGGTGGCTGGACGGCGACGGCAACTGGACAAGGCACGCGCTGGACGCCGCGGGCGTTGCGCTCCGTGACGTGCAGGAACACCTGATCAGGGAAAAGATCCGAGGACGCGGCGCAGATGGCAAGCAAACCGGCTGACAGCCAGCCGATCAGCGCGGCTGGCGCGGTCGCCTGGCGGCCGGGGGCCGTCCCCGACGATGGCGAGCCCGTCGTGCTGCTCGTGCACCGCACGAAGTACGACGACTGGTCGCTGCCCAAGGGCAAGCAGGAGCACGGCGAGCCGCTGCCGCTCACCGCGGTCCGCGAGGTGCGCGAGGAGGGCGGCGCGCGGCTCGTCCTCGGCCGGCGGCTGAAGTCGGTGCGCTGCCAGGTGGGCGAGCGCCCGAAGCGGGTCCACTACTGGGCGGCGCGCGCGCCGGACACCGACGGTGACGCCGTGCCGAACTCCGAGGTGGACGCCACCGAGTGGCTGCCGGTCGCGCGGGCCAAGGAGCGCGCCAGCTACCCCCGCGACCACGCCGTGCTCGACGACTTCGCCCGGCTGCCGGCCGGCACGATCCCGTTCATCCTGCTGCGGCACGCGAAGGCGGTGCTCAAGTCGGACTGGAAGGGCGACGACGCCAGGCGCCCGCTCGACGAAGCAGGCCGTGCGGAGGCCAAGGCGCTGGCCAGCCTGCTCGCCTGCTTCGCCCCCGCCGGGCAGGTCGTCAGCTCGGACACCGACCGCTGCCTGGAAACCGTGCGCCCGTACGCGGAACTCACCGGCGCGCAGGTGCGGGCCGACTCATCCCTTCGGTCATCCAGAACGGACAGTGCCGACTCCGCCGCCCTCATCGCCCGCGCCGTGTCGGCCGGCGAGCCGACGGTGGTCTGCGCGCACCGGGAGAACCTGCCGGGGCTGCTGGCCGCGGCCATCGGCGCGCTCGGCGGCGCGCGCTCTCCCGACGGCTGCGCCGTCCCGCTGCCGACCGGCGGTTTCTGCGTGCTGCACATGGCCGCCGGCGCGCTGGTCGCCGCCGACCGCTACGACCGGTCAGACGCCTGAGGCGGCGATTGCGCGGATTGCGCCTCTGGCCCGGCCGTGCGGCGCCGTCGGCGGCGGCGAAGCCGGACCGCGATCACGACGGCCAGCAGCACGGCGGCCGCGATGATGACGTACAGGGCGTACCTGGTCACGCCGCTGTAGATCGCCTCGATGTGGTCGCCGGCGAAGTAGCCGACGCTGACCCAGGTCGCGACCCAGGCGGCCCCGCCGCCCACGTTGTACGTGGCGAACGTGACCAGGTTCATCCCGGAGACGCCGCAGATGATCCCGTTGAGCTCACGCAGCCCGACGATGAACCGGGCGATCACCACGACGCCGCCGCCGTACTTGTCGACGGCCCGCTCGGCCCGCCGCAGGTGCTCTTCCCTGACGAACACCCACCTGCCGTAGCGGACGACCAGCGATCGGCCGGCGAACCGGCCGATCGCGTACCCGATCGTGGCGCCCACGACCGCGGCCACGAACGCGGTCACGCCGACCGCGACGACGTTGAGCTGCCCCGCGCCCGCGTAGATGGCCCCGGCGATCATCGCGAGCTCGCCGGGGATCACCGGCACGCCGATGTTCTCAAGCAGGATGAGCAGCCCGATCGCCCAGACGCCGTAGTGGTCAAGCGGCCCTTGCACGGCCGAGAGGAACGACGGCAGCGGCGGCTTGCCTGCCGCCCCCGCCAGTCCCGTCGCGAGCGCGGCGGCCAGCCCGGAGGCGGCAAGCCGACCGGTCAACCGTCCTGCCCCGGCGTGGTGCCTGCCCCCGGGGCAGACTCGGCGCCGTCCGCAGGCGCTACCGTCCGTTCGGCCGTGGCGAGCGCGTCCGCCAGCGGCCCGGCGGCCAGCTCCGCCTGCCATGGCCGGGCGCCGAGGCCGAGGAGCACCGCGGCGACCGCCGCGGGCGTGGCCAGACCGGGCGGCTCCCAGCTGAGCCGGCGCACCGCCTCGGGCGCGAGCAGGTTCTCTGTGGGCAGGCCGTGCGCGGCGGCGAGCGCGGCGACCGCCTCGCGGGCCGCGGTCAGCCGCGCCGCCGCGGCCGGGTCGCGTTCGGACCAGCGGT
>JASHPP010000199.1 GCA_030038035.1 Trebonia sp. | reverse complement strand
GCCGACCTCGATCTCCTTGTAGCCCATCTTGACGAGCAGGTCGAACATGGCCCGCTTGCGGGCGGGCGACATCGGGTCGATCAGCGCCTGGTTGCCGTCGCGCAGGTCGGTGGACAGCCAGCGGGGGGCCTTCGTGATCGTCTTGCCCGGCCAGGTCCTGTCGGGCAGGTCGACGGGTTTGAACGGGGTGTACCGGTGGCACGGCATGCCGCTTGGCTGCTGGTAGACAGGCGCGACTGAGCGGGGCGAGGGGTTCTGCATCGTTGCTGCTTCCTTCGGTTCGTCCGGTTTCGCCGATGTGGCCGACTTGGCCTCTATTCGGCTTGGCGGCCAGCGGACATGCCTGAAACCCGCGACGAGGGAGCCAGCCCCTTACAGGCCCCCGCCGCGGCCGCTAAGGAGGAGCAGCACGCACAGCATCGTGACGGCTAGCATATCAGTCCTTCATTCCGAACTATTCCGAACGGACGCGGGGCGGCTGCCCCGGGTTCGGTGCGGCCCTGTCCGCTTAGGCTGGGGGCATGCGCATCGTGCGGTGGGTCAGCGGCGACCACGAGGCGATCCGGGCATGCCATGAGGTGAACGGGGCGGCGGATCACCTCGACGACCCGGCGGGCCCGCCGACATCGGTGCGGACGGTGGAAGTGCTGCTGACACGGCCGCCCGGGCCCGCGCAGACCTGGTTCGTGCCTGGCGAGACGCCGGGCACCGCGCAGGCCTTCTACCACCTGCGGCTGCCCGACATGGAGAACCTGACGATGGGCTACCTGTATCTCGTGGTCCATCCGCGGTTCCGGCGGCACGGGATCGGCGGTGCGCTGCTGCGGCACGCGGCGCGGCAGGCGGCCGCGAACGAGCGGTCGCTGCTGGCGACAGCCGTGCGGCGGGGCTCGGCAGGAGAGGCGTTCGCCCGGCACGCCGGGGCCACGCCGGGCATCGCTGAGGCGAGGCGGGTCCAGGTTCTCGCCAAGCTGCGGTCAGGGCAGGTCGCCGCGCTGCGCGAGTTGGCCGCGCGGGCGGCGGTCGGCTACTCGCTGCTGTGCTGGACCGGCCGGACGCCCGACGAGCACCTGGCGGGTCTCGCCGCCGTGCACAACGCGATGCAGGACGCGCCGCGCACCGCCGGCCACGAGCCCTCGGTCTGGGACGCGCCGCGGGTCCGCGAGCGGATCGACGACCAGCGGGAGCTGTTCGGCACCCGCGGCTACTCGGTCGTGGCGCGGCACGACGCGACAGGCGAGCTGGCCGCGGTCACCCAGATCGAGGTGGACCCCGAGTACCCGGAGTGGGCGTACCAGCAGATCACCGCGGTCGCCAGGCCGCACCGCGGGCACCGGCTCGGGCTGCTGGTCAAGGCCGCGATGCTGGAATGGCTGGCCGTGGCGGAGCCCAGGCTGCAGCGCATCCTGACCGGGAACGCCACCGCCAACAGCCACATGATCTCGATCAACGAGGCGCTGGGCTACGAGCTGCTCGATCCGCAGCCCCAGGGCTACGACCTGCCGGTGGCGGACGCCCTCGCGCTTGGCTCCACCTAGCTAGCTGTGGTGGGTGGTGGGCGCCGGCTGCTGGGCGGTGGTTGCTGGGTGTGCTGGCGGGTCAGCTCTGGCCCGCGCCCTGCGCGGTCAGCGTGATCACGCCCACCGCCTGGGCCTGGGTCAGGCCGAGGTCGGCGGCGACGGACTCGATCGCCGCGCGCTGGGCTCCCGTCAGCGGGCCGTCCGCCATGGCGATCCTGATCAGCTCGGCCAGGTGCCACTCCCTGGCGTGCACCTGCAGCTGGGCGCCGAGCATGGCGATCGCCTGCCGTCCGGCCCCGGCCGACTGCGCCAGGTCGGCCTCGAGCGCCGCGTCGTCATAGTCCTGCGCGCCCGCGCCGGTCACCGCCTCGATGGCACGGCGCCGCGCGGCGGGGCTTGCCGGGTCGCCCGCCCGGAGGATGACCGACACCAGCGCGCGCATCCCGGCGGGCAGCGCCCGCTCCATCTGGGCGGCGGTGGGCAGCCGCAGCACCTCGGTGACGTACCGGGTCTTGCACGTGGCGCACTGCACGTGCTCGCCGGTCTTGCCAAGCGGGACGAGCGGGATGAAGAACAGCGTGATGAAACGACGGCCGGCGCGGCGCCGGTAACGCCGGTCGCCGCCGCATTTACGACAGAAGAAGGCGCCCTGCGCGATCGTGTGGTAGAAGACGCCAAGACCCCAGATGATCAGCACCAACGCCCCTTCCCCTCGTTCGCGCCTCGCGGTCGTCCTTGGCCGATTATGTCCTGTTACGCGCCATTAGACCAGATTCGCGGGGACAACCGTGATCATCCGGTTATCCGTCCGGCCGATGGTAGCGGCCCGGCGGGCGGCGCGCCGTCCGGCCGGGAAAATCGTTCGCGTCGTGCTGGTTGGCGGGTGTTGGCTGGAGGGATGCGCATCGTGCGAGTGGATCCCGCCGACGACGACGCCGTGCGGGCGTGCCATCGGGTACAGGCGGCGGCGCAGGCGATCGACGACCCGCTGCGGCCGCCGATGTCATTCGGCGTGTTCCGCGTCTGGGTGCTGCACGGCTGGGACAGCAACCCCGGCGAGCTGTGGTTCGTCCCCGGCGCGGCGCCTGACGAGGCGCTTGCCTGGTACCAGCTGGAATTCCCTGACCTGGAGAACCGGGACCGGGGCTTCCTCAGGCCGTACGTGCGCCCCGCGTCCCGGCGGCGCGGCATCGGCCGCGACCTGCTGCGGCACGCCGCGGACCGGGCGGCGGCGAACGGGCGGACGGTCTTCGGCGGCGGCGCGGCGCAGGATTCGGCGGGCGACGCGTTCGCCCGGCAGGTCGGGGCAACGCCGGGGCTCGTGGAGGCGCGGCGCGTCCTGGACTGCGCAAGGTCCCGGCCGGTCAGTTCGCGCGGCTGCGCGAGACGGCGGCCGCCGCGGCAGCCGGCTACACGCTCGTGTCGTGGACCGGCCCGACACCGGCGGAGTACCTCGGCCGGGTCGCTGAGGCGTTCAACGCGATGAACGACGCCCCGCGCGATCCCGGTTGGGAGGACGACATCTGGGACGCCGACCGGGTCCACGACCGCGCCGACCG
>JASHPP010000016.1 GCA_030038035.1 Trebonia sp. | reverse complement strand
TACGCGGCCTGGGACAGGTAGTGCGGCACCTGCACGGCGAACCCGATCGCGTCCCGGCCGGCCTCGCCGAGCCGGAACTCAAGCAGCGCGGACGCGCTCGCCGGCACCTGCAGCTTGCTGGGCATCTGGACCCGGTTTGTCACCAGCCCGGTCCTGGTGGCGTGCGTGAGCACGCCCAGCGGCCGGGTGTGCGGGATGCCCATCGGGATGCCGAGGTAGGTGATCACGGTGCCGGCGCCGAGCCGGTTCGCGAGCAACCGGACGGCGGTGGTGAACAGCTCCCACTCGTGATCTGGCTCAGGGCCGCTCAGCACGAGGAACGGCTTCCCGTTGGTGTCCCCGAGCAGGCTCACTTCAAGCCGGGGCCGGTCGTAGCTGTCCCAGTGGTCCTTGTCGAAGGTCATCAGCGGACGGCGGGACCGGTAGTCCAGCAGCCTGTCGGTGTCGAACGTGGCCACCGTCCGGTGGTCGAAGGCCTCAAGCAGGTGCTCGGTCAGCAGACGGCCCGCCGCGCCGGCGTCCATGAACCCGTCGAGGTGCACGAGCATGGCGGCGCCGCCCACGTCCGGCGCCGCCACGTCCAGTTCGTAGAGTTCTTCGGGCTGCCGCATGCTTACAGTCTCCCACCACGTGCCACCATCTTTGGCCGTGCAACGCACGCGTGAGCCAGAACGATCCCGGGAGGCGAGGGTCCCTGGCGCGGCGCGGCGCGGCGTGGCGCGGCCGGCCCGATCACGGTCCAACAGGGAAGCAAGGGCCCCGTGCTGGGTTACGGGGAGATATGCGCGGAATACGGTGCGCTCCGCCGGCAAGTCACGAATGAGTAAAGCATGAGATAATTCCGTTATCGCCAGGCGTCACGGACGGGAAGAATTCACGTTAAGTTGTCGTGGTGGAAGAGATCGACCGCAGGATCGTGTCCTTGCTGTGCCGCAACGGACGGATGAGCTTCACGGAGCTCGCCAGGCAGGCGGGGCTGTCGGTGTCCGCCGTTCATCAGCGTGTCCGCAGACTCGAGACAGATGGCGTCATCACCGGGTACGTGGCGCTGTGCGATCCGGAAGTGCTCGGGCTTCCGCTCACGGCGTTCGTGTCGATAAAGCCGTTCGACCCCGCCGTCCCGGACGACGTGCCGGACCGGCTGCGCCATCTCGCCGCGATCGAGGCCTGTCACAGTGTCGCGGGCGACGAGAACTACATCCTCAAGGTCCGCGTCTCGTCCCCGGCGGGGCTTGAGGACCTGCTGCAGCAGATCCGCAGTCTCGCGAACGTGTCCACCCGCACCACGATCGTGCTCAGCACGCCGTACGAGAACCGCCCGCCGGGGATCTAGGGAAAACCCATCATCCAGAACGAGCCGTTACTTCGCCTCCTGCGCGCCGTCCTGCCGGGGGCGCAGGCCGTCGAGCACCAGCGACAGCAGCCGGTCGGTCTGTTCCGGTGAGTGCTCTGTCGTCACCACGATGCCGTGCGCGAGCCGCAGCACGTCCTCGGCGCTGACGTCGGCGCGCACCACCCCGGCCTGCTGCGCCTGCGCAAGCAGGCGCTCGGCCGTGTCGTGCATCGCCATCCAGCAGCTTGAGATCAGCTCGCAGTCCCTGCCCAGGGTCGCGATCAGCGCGCTGGACAGGCCGCGCTTGGTGATCAGGTACGCGGCCATGGCCCGCAGCCAGCCGGCGAACGCCTGCTCGGGCGTCGCGGTGGCGATGAGGTCGTCGGCCGTCGCGCAGACCGACTGCACCTGGCTGCGGAAGACCGCCGCCTGCAGGTCGATCCGGGTGGGGAAGTGCCGGTACAGGGTGCCTATCCCGACACCGGCCCGGCGCGCGATGTCATCGAGCGGCGCGTCCGCGCCGTTCTCGGCGAACGCCGCGGTCGCGGCCTCGAGCAGCTTGGCGCGGCTGCGCCGCGCGTCGGCGCGCATCCGCGCTTCGTTAGTGGTCGTACTCATCTGTGCGCGAAACCGGTTTGCCAAAACGGAGTGACCCTCCGTATAGTAACCGGAGTGAACCTCCGAATCTTTCCTCATCGTACCTCGCCCGATCGCCAGCGTGGCGGTTTCGCCCGAGCCGGGCGCCCGGGCGTAGCGCTCGCCATCATGCTGGGCGCGCAGCTGATGATCATCCTCGACGCGACCGTGGTCAACATCGCGCTGCCGCACATCGAGACGGGACTGCGTTTCTCGTCGACCAGCCTGGCCTGGGTGATGAACGGCTACATGCTGACCTTCGGCGGTCTGCTGCTGCTCGGCGGGCGAGCCGGTGACATCCTCGGCCGCCGGCGCATGTTCCTCGCCGGGATCATCGTGTTCACGCTGGCCTCGCTGGCCGGCGGCCTGGCCACGTCCGCGGGGATGCTGCTCGCCGCGCGTGCCGTGCAGGGGATCGGCGGCGCGCTCGCCTCGCCCGCCGTCCTGGCCCTTGTCGTCAGCGGCTTCCCGGAAGGCCGGGAGCGGGTCCGGGCGCTGGCCATCTACGCCGGCGTGGTCACCGGGGGGGCGTCGCTCGGCCTTGTGCTCGGCGGCGTGATCACCGAGTGGCTGTCCTGGCGCTGGGTGCTGTTCATCAACGTCCCGATCGGTTTCCTGGTCGTCGCGCTTGCGCCGCTGTTCGTCGCCGAGACGCCGCGGCTGCCCGGCCGGTTCGACCTGGTCGGCGCGATCACGTCCACGGCGGGGGTCGCCGCGCTCGTCTACGGCTTCATCAGGGCCGCGGCGGACGGCTGGGGCGACCGCACGGCCGTGGCCGCGTTCGCGGCGGCCGTCGTGCTGCTCGCGGTCTTCCTGCTGACCGAGGTCCGCACCCCGCAGCCGATCACGCCGCTGCGGCTGTTCGCCGACGCCAGCCGGTCCGGGTCCTACGCGGTCCGGCTGCTGCTGGTGGCCGGCATGTTCGGGGTGTTCTTCTTCCTCACCCAGTTCCTGCAGGACGTCCTCGGCTTCAGCCCGCTGCGCGCGGGGGTGGCGTTCCTGCCGATGTCGATCACCCTGTTCGCGACCTCGCGCGTCGCCCCGCGGCTGATCCCGAGGTTCGGGGGCAGGCGGATGATGATAGTCGGCATGGTTCCGGTTATCGCCGGGATGACGTGGCTGTCCCGGGTCTCGCCGGCCACTGGCTACTGGGACGGCGTCTTCGGGCCGATGCTGGCGTTCGGCTTCGGCATGGGCATCGTGTTCGTGCCGCTGACGACCGCCTCGCTGGCCGGCGTGCGCCGGGAGGACTCCGGCGCCGCCTCCAGCATGGTCAACGTGATGCAGCAGGTGGGCGGGTCGGTCGGCCTCGCGGTGCTTGTCGCGGTGTTCGGCACCGCCACCCGGAGCGTCCTGGCGCACCCGGTGGCCGGCCTGTCCGCGGTGGCGCTGCGGCATCGCGTGCTCTCGCACGGCGTGTCCGCCGCGTTCGGCCTCGCGGCGATCTTCGACGCGGTCGCCTTGCTGGCGATCATCGTGCTGCTGCGCGGCGGCGCCCAGAACCCGGCCGCCGCCGCGGGCCGGCCCGAACGCGGCCCCGCAAAGACGCGGGTTGGCCAGGATGTGGGATAGAAAACCACCAGTACTGGTGGTTTTCTATCCCACATCTTCAACGGGGCACGGCCCGGCGGGCCGAGATCCTAGATGACCGTGAGCGGGACCGCCTCGGAGTAGCGGACCCGGCCGAAGTACATGAGCTTGACAAGCAGCCATGACTGCCAGCCGGGCACGGCGGTCGCCGGGAGGGCGACGCCGAAGCTGACCGTCGCCTCGCCGCCGGGAGCCACGTGCACGGCCCGTGTCCACGGGCCGGCCGCCTCCCAGCTGCCGAACGGCGAGATCAGCTGCACCTCACCGCGCAGCGGCGACGCCAGGTGGCTGGCGACCCGGATGGTCAGCTCGCCGCTGTGTCCGGGTGCCAGCCGCAGGCCCGGCGTCAGCACCTCCACGTCCGCCTCGCCTGCGAGGGCCTGCACGTCGGACTGCAGCCGGAAGAACAGCTCCTCGGGCGGCAGGCTGGCGTCCGGGCCGCCGGGCTCGCCGACCGTGACCAGCGCGGCGTCCTCGAGCTGCTGGCCGAGCTCGTCACCGATCCGCGCCGCGACGAAGTACCGCCCCGCCGCGGCCGCGGGCAGTGCCCGCACCGTCACGTCCCAGGTCGCGAACCCGCCGCCCGGCAGGTCGTAGCGCAGCAGGCTGCCCGAGCCGGCCGGGGCGTCACCGATCTCCGCCACGAGCCCGGCGGGCACGATGAGCTCCGCCCCGCCGGAGGCGGGCTCGGGGCCGCAGGCCACGGTCAGCCGTGTCCGGCCGGCCTGGTTGCCGGCGCCGGCGCCGACGCCGGCAAGCGTGACCCTGGTCGGCGTGAAGTGCACCGCGACAGGGACGTTGCCCGCGGGTGCCGGGCCCTTTCCGTGCAGCCAGTACCGCGTGTACACCGGCTGGGCGGGCTCCGGCGGCGCGGGCGCGGCCGACCGCGCATCCGGCGTGCCCGTACGGCCGGCCCGCGCCGGCCGTACGGCAAGCGTCACGGTCTCGAACGGGCTGAGCCCGGCGTACGCGACGCCGTCGGTCACGGTCAGCGGGTTCCCCAGCGACTCCTCGAGGATGTCGGTGCGCCAGGCCGCCTCGATCCCGCCCGCGAAGCGCAGGGCCGCGAGCGCCGGCCGTCCGTCGGTCTCCCGCAGCCGGACGGTGACATCTCGGCTGTCACCAGGCAAGCCGGGCAGGCCCGGCGAAGCCGGCGTGCCGGGCCGGCCCGCTGCCAGCGGATTGCCGAACGGCTTGAGCGCGGTCAGCGAGACGTTCGGCGCGCTGACCGACACCAGGTCGGGGCTCGCGTCCGCGGCGTCCTGCCGGGAAACCCCGCCGCTGACCACGGCGATCAGCTCGTGGTTGTAATGCTCGGCGCGCGCGTTGAACCGCCCCTCGCGCCAGCCGTCGCCTGAGCAGGCGAGCGCGTAGGCGAACGTGTGGCTCCAGTGCTGCCAGGCGAAGCTGCTCCCGTCCGGCGCGGTGCGCCGGTCGCCGTCGATCCACACCCCGCACGGCCAGCTCGAGCAGGCGCGCATCAGCGACATCCACAGCGTGCCGTCCGGCGTGACCACGGCGGACGGCGTCCCCTGGTTGAACAGCGCGACCGCGCCCTCCGCCAGCGCGCGGTCGCCAGGCGCGCCGTCGGCCGCGTCGGCCCGGATCGAGCCGGCGGTCACCTCGGCGAGCAGGTCGCCGAGCGCCCGCTCCAGTGCAGCGGGGTCGGCGGTCGCGACGATCAGCACCGGCAGGTCACGGGGGCCGCGCAGGTCCGCGTCCGGCGCGAACGCCTCCGCCCGCGTCCGTGCGGCCGGCACCCACAGCCGCGTGGCGCCGCGGTCCGACACCAGCGCGGCCAGCCGCTTGGCCGCCGCCGGGTCGCTGGCCGCGAGCACCTCGGCGGTGAACGCGTTCTCCTCGGGCCCGCCGAGCGCGATCCGGAAGTCCGGCAGGTTGGAGTCCACGTCCACCGACCCGTAGCGCGGCCCGGCGGCGCGCGAGCAGGTCGCCGTGACGCCGGTCCCTGCGAGGCAGACGACCAGGTCCCTGATGAGACGCTGCTGCTCGTTCGGGATCGTGTCGGGGGTGATCACCTCGGCCACCCCGATCGCCGCGGGCACCTCGCCTTCCGGCGTGTCCGCCGCGACCCGTGCGACCGAGCCGAGCCCGAACCAGTGGTGAGCCGGGTTGTCCAGCGTCCACCAGTGCGTCGCGGTGTCCGCCTCAGGCACGCCGAACGGCCGCCCGATCACCGCGGTCGCCGTCTGGTAGACCGGCAGGCCGCCGGGCACGTCGGCGGGGAAGCGGACCCGCAGCAGGTGGTCCTTCCCGATCGACCCGGACACGTGCGTGCGGAATTCGACCAGGTCCGACCCGTGCCAGAGCAGCGTCTCCTGCGTGATCTCCAGGTCGCCCAGCCTGAA
>JASHPP010000198.1 GCA_030038035.1 Trebonia sp. | reverse complement strand
GGTTCATAAGGAGCCGACCGGCCCGGCCGTTTCCGTCGATGAACGGATGCACGCGCTCAAACTGGTTATGAAGGCGGGCTAGTTCCTCTGGTAGCCAGCGGTCTATCTCGCCACGTGCGACGCGCTCCGAGGTAGCACAGACATCTTCTACCCACTGCTGCACCTGGGCGGGGACTAGGGGCCACGTCGGTGGCGTCATCCCGCCTGGAAACGGGTGAATGTCGTGCTCGCGGAAGCTACCCGGCCCCTCACGATCGCTAGCGTCCGGATGGGGTGCCACATCCCATGCGGGTGTCATCGCCAAGTGGTGGACATGACGGACCTCGCTCAAGGTCAGGAGTCGGCCGTCGTGCCAGTCACCAGGTTCCATGGCCTGGCCGTAGACCCAGCGGGCAGCGTCCGCGTACCCCTTTACCTCGTTGTACTCCCGCAGAGGCTTAGCACCCACGGCCCGACCCTGGACCAAGAGCATCTCGACCTCGCGCAGGACCAGCGTGTTTCCTTCCAGAGCTGTGGAATGATGCGCTTCCTGTTGCCAGATGTCAGCCCAGATCGATTCGGCTTCCTTCGGGCTGGGAAGCCCTCCGAAGCGCTGGTCCAGTTCGGCCAGGGAATGGCCGAGCCGCTCGTAGACACTGGCCCTGCTTGGTCGGCCTCTGCCCGCCACTAGGACTCCGTTCAGACTCAGACCAGAAGTTGGTACACCTTCTTCAAAGCTAATTGAACATACCAACTAGGCGTGCTGCTCGCGCGTCATTCGTAGTCACGAGCGGCAGTCCATCCGGCCGAGGCATGGGGAGTTCCATCGGCGGGTCACGTCCAGGTGCATCAGAAGGGATGACCAATCGCCACCGATGGTGACGACGCGGGTGTCAGCGGCGGCCAGGCGGTGGCTTCGGCAGGCTGATGAGCACGTCGAGCCCGAGGTGTTCCTTACACAGGTACTTGAGGTGGTCGCATTCCATGATCTCGATGCGGCCGTGGCGGACGGCAAAGTCGTGGCCGTCCTTGGTGACCCAGGACGTAGTGACGACAACGCCTTTCGTAGCGCGCTTGTCTTCCATGGTGCCGGCCAGCGCACGCACCACTTCTATGCCGACCGCGTAGCGAGAGCGCTTGGCCTGGATGACACACAGTCCACCGAAGACAGGCGCCTCGCTCACCGCGACCGCGTCGACTCCGTCATCCTTGACGTCTTGCGTCTTCCAGGCTCTCATGCCCATGGCCTCGAAGAGCTGCTTGACGAAGGTCTCGAATTCGAATGGGGACATGGCGAGAAGGTCGGGTCGGCTGTCCAGGTCGGCGATGACATCGGCACCAGCCACGAACTTAAAGTGGGCGAGCAGCGAGTCGAAGTTGACTAGGGGACGGACTGGCTCAAGGTCATAGGGGTGAGGCGAGACGAGTGCGGTGAGCTCACCTTTCAGGCACGCGATCGGGTCGAGGGCCGCCAACACGAATGTCTCGAACTTGGCACGCGGCGCGGTCGCGTTGAGCAGAAGCGGACACGTAACCGTAGAAGCTGACAGCGTCGACCACTGATGCCGGAGTGGAGACGAGGATTTCGTGAATGGTGCGGAGTGTCACCTGCGCGATCAGGTTCGCATATCGCTCCTTGACCTCTCGATCCGAGTGAGCGATTGGGTCGATGGCATCCCTCGTGGTGACGTACTTGTAGCCGCGTTCGACGGGGATGATGGACTGTGGCGGCAGTTCCCACTCCACGACCACCTCCCGAGGCTCGGGCCGGTAGATCGCTCGAGTCTGGCGCGGGAATCCATCGGGATAGAAAGTGCTGTTCAAGACGAGCGTGCAGAATCTTGCGACGGACTCCGAATCGCCGCTCCGGAAGTCCCGTGCGAACTCGTCGATGCCTTCATTGTGTTCCCTGGCCTGCCTGATGGCTTCAGCAGATATCGCCCGGTACGCCTTCTGCCGTTCGGCGAGTTGCTCGCGCCGCTTCAGCTCTGCGGAGGCATGCCGCCGTTGAGCATCGTCGAATGCTGGATGCGCTTCTTGCTCTTCGCGGGCGTACCTGGCCGAGCCTGCTCGCCTGCGGAATCCGCCGGGCGGGTCAGGGACGAACTGCTCCCACAGCGGCGAAGGCAGCGGCTCGCCGAGCAGCCCGGCGTCGAACGGCGGGTATGTCTCCGACCTCTTGAGCGACCGGAATGTGACTAGAGGGCGAGTGCGTATCCCAGCGGTAAGAACGCCGTCTAGTTCGGCCACCCGGTCCCGTAGGGCTTGGGACATCTCCTCCGCTTCGACCTTGCGGTCCTCCAGGTAAAGCCGCTTAGCCTCTTTCAGATCAGCTGCCGCCTTTCGTGCGGCAGCCTTCTCAGCTCTGACCTGCTCGCGCTGCGCGCGTTCCTGCGCCTGGCTAAAGGCCCGGAATTCTCTCTCCCGGAGGTGCTGCTGCCGCAGCCGTTCCCGCTGGATTTCCGTCCATAGGCTCGTCCTCGCCACGTTCACCTCTGCCATGCTCCCGATACCACTTCTACAAAAATGCGATGAATCGCGCCTTCTGTGAAGTGTCGGTTTCACAAGGGTTGGTCACCTTGTGAGTCCCTGCGCGCATCAGCTTGACAGGCGGATCAGGCCCCCGACGAGGATGGCCTGAATCGATGTTGACATCGAAACTCTGTTGATTTACGCTTTCGAGTCGAAGTTGTGTTTGATATCATGACGGCGTCGACTGTCGCTATGAGCGCCCGAGAAGGAAGGGGCGCACGTGCCGAGACTCTCTGGGCCAGCCGACCGGGAACTCACTCCGGTTCAGCGAGCGATCCTTGATTTCGTCCTCGACTACACCCAACGCTGCGGGTACCCGCCCAGTTACCTGGAGATCGGCGACGCGGTGAACCTGAAAAGCGGCTCGGCTGTGTCCTACCAGATCGGCGTACTTGAAGAGATGGGATACCTGAGCCGCCAACCGGGCTGTCCCCGCTCGATCGTCGTAACGGCGCTCTACCAGCCGGGCAGGTCAGCAGCATTGGCGCGCGAGCGAGGCGACGATGCGGTCCACGTCCCACTGGTCGGGCGGATCGCTGCGGGCGGCCCGATCCTGGCGATCGAGGACATTGAGAGGGCTCGGTCGGGCAGCTGATCGCGCGGGCGCCGGCGGCCGACCGCAGCGCCATAACCCTGGCCCTGCGGTCGAGCTTCGCCGCCGCGCTCAACGAGCTGCTGTACGTCACCGCGGCGCTCGCCTTCGTCGGCGCGGTCTGCGCCACGATGCTGATCCGCCGCAAGGACTTCCACCGTCCCGGCGACGCCGCGCCCGGGCCAGCCGGGCGCGCGGCGGCACAGGTCGCGGACGCGCCTAACTAGCACGGAGGCCGCCATTTGGCTGTTGGCCTGCCGCGGCACACCTGCGCCTGACCCGTCGCCTCCGCCCCGGCAAGTTCCCGTCCGTCACGCCAGCCCCTCCCGCTGCCTTCCCGGCGCTCGGCCGGGATAACGGGAAAGAAAAGGCCACCCCTGACCGGTCCTTTCTTTCCCGTTAACCGCCCTGCCCGGAATATCCCGGTATGCCGGGATACCGGGATATCGGACTGCCGGGCGGCGGCCGACGGGCACCCGGCGGCGGGGACGCGCCCGCACCCGGCGGAGGGGACGCGCCCGCACCCGGCTGCGCGCCGCGGGAAAGCCGCGGATCAAACCCGAATACGCGCTTGCGCCTGTCTTGCGTCGTCACGCTCCGAAGCCGGTCAGGAAGCGCGGAACTCCTCGAAGGGAGGCTCGAACGACGGGTCGGGCATCCGGAATGCCCGGCAACGGGGCACGGCTTCGGCTGCGGGGCCGGTGCCGATGATCCACGGCGTCCCGCCGGCGAAAGCGTCAGGAATCGCGATCCAGCCCAGGTTCTGCTCGTAGTAACGCGCCGCGGTCCGCACCGACGGCGCCCAGTTGTCATCGAGGACGATCGGGCTGCCGGGCCGGACGATCTTGCGAAAGAAATACAGATCTACGAAGACCTAGTGGAACCGGTGACTGCCGTCCACGAAGGCCGCGTCGGCGATGAGACCATCGGCGGCAAGCTGCGGAAGCGCGATCGTTGCCGGAGTGAGCATGAGCGTGGCGATCGAGTCCAGTCCGGCGGAGCGCAGCAACTCCCACCCGACATTGGACCAGGCGCTTTCCGGAACGGATCGATCACGACGTGCCGCGGATGCGGCGGGTCGATGGTAACCAGTGCTTCCCCGATCGCGAGAGCCGAGCTTGCATACGCGAGCCCGACCTCCACCACCGTCGCGGCGCCTTCCGCAATCAGCAGGTCGCGAAGCAGGTCGCAGTCGCATTCAGGGAGCGTGACCGTCTCGAAGTCCCGTTCGCGGTGGCGCGTCCGTGAAGGTCCCTCACGCACCAGCCGACTGCGTACTTCACGGACGCGCGTCATGCCTTCTTCGGTCTTCATCTCACCAGTGTCGCAGGGCCCGAAGTCGCCTGCCCAGGTGCGGCGCTCGCTATCCGCGCGTCCATGTCGCGGAGCGGCCTGTTCCGTCGGCCCGGACTTTACCCCTTCCTAAGCTGTTCCAGGACGAGCCGGATCGTCTGGTCGCTGACGCCCAGCATGCGCTTTGTGCGCATATGGTGAGCGGGTGGATGTGCCTCATGCGGATCTGGTGCTGAACTCCCCACTGGGCCGACACTTTCTTACTGGCTGGCTGGGCTCCGGGTTCGAGAGGCGGCTGTTTGAAGAGCTCGGACTCGGTGAGGTCCCGGGAACCTCGATGCTCCTGGCACCGGGGACTAAACATGAGCGCCCGCGACGCCACAGGGGCTGGCAGGAGGTTGAGCCAGCAGAGGCCCAGGCTCTCATCGGTGCTGCCGTCAGGCGTTGTGAGTGGCGTGAGTTGCTGGAACGCGATGAGCTTGAACTGCTCGCCGACCTGGCGGCCAGCACCTCTGGCTTCGGCTTCGGTGGCGGAGACGAGGCTGTCTGGGGGCTGACCGCGCTGGCGAAGGAGGAGCTCCGCCCGGTGGCCGAGGCACTAGTTGCCGCACCGGGGACGGCGACGTGGTGGGAACCGGCAACGCTCACGGATCAGCGGTTCTTGGAGTGGGATGGTTACCCGCGCGTAACTGGCCCTGCGGTCGAGCAAGCGGTCCGCGATGGCATGCGGGCCGAGCGCACTGAAAACGAAGAGGGGCTAGAGCGACGTCGGCCGCGCAAGCCCGGGATGCGGTACGGAGCGCACTGGTGGTCAGCACCCGGGTTCGCCGAGTTGACGTGGACAACCGGCGCTGTCGGCGACATCCCAGCGCTTGCCTTCGGTCATTTCATCGACACGTTGTGGCCATTTGAGGAAACCGGGTCCACAGTTCGGTCCCTCCACATCGCGCCGGAGGCCAGGGTGCTGGAGATCGCCGGTCCGGCGGAATGGCAGGCGCTCGTGTCCCGCTTTCCCCGCGACGTGACCGGGACTCACGACGGCGAATGGCGTGACTGGGGCGGCGTGCCCGGGCCATGGCGACTGCCCAGCTGGGAACTTGTCATGGAGCACTACGACGGGGTGCACGTCACCATAGGCGGATACGTGGCCGCCTGCGGGCTCGCCCTCCCGGTCGGGGACGCCTATACGATGCTCGTCGGCTGGATACCTGGTGCTACGCTCTGGGTGCGGGACGTGGCAGCGGCGTCCCGCCCGCTTGGCCGGTGGCATGGCCACCCGCAATACCTGGACTGGGACGCGGTCCGCGACAACTGGACGCCCTTCTAGCGGACTAAATCGCCGGGCATGCCCCAAAGGTAAGCACGTCTCCATGGAAACGCCACCAACCAGGGACGTCTCAGGGCCTGGTCGGCTTTGCGACCGCGAAGACCACCTCATCCGCACTCAAGCCCGTTGCATCGGATGCAACGAACGGCATCCGGATGGCGCTCAGGAGGGGTGTGCAGTATTCCCCGCCGGCCCGCCGACGCCTCGTCACGCTCCGAAGTCGCCTAGGAAACTGAGCCGTTGAGCGCCCGCGGGCAACCATCGGGACGGCTGTCAGCCGGTCACCGAAGGGGAGCTGCTGCTATCCGGCGTCCGCGACTTCCTCTGGTGTCTCGCCGTCCGGTAGGCGTTCACGGCTTTGCGCGAGCTCCGCCAGATCCCATCTGGTCCCTGTACTGCGTCGAGTCTGCCGCGCTGGGCTGCCCGCCGTAGGGCGATCACTGTGAACTCCTCGTCCGCGAGGGCAGCGAGCGGGACCGAGCGGGCAGGGCCAGCGACATTGGGGACGATGAACCGGTTGAGGTTGTCATACATGGCCCGCGCGATCAGTTCTCCCAAAGCTCCGTAGTCGCCGGCGTCAGCACGTTGCATCGCCGCCAGGTAGGCGCTTCGCTGCCTCTTGAAGAAGATCACGGGCGGATACCCGAGCCTGACCAGTACAAGGTTCATAAGGAGCCGACCGGCCCGGCCGTTTCCGTCGATGAACGGATGCACGCGCTCAAACTGGTTATGAAGGCGGGCTAGTTCCTCTGGTAGCCAGCGGTCTATCTCGCCACGTGCGACGCGCTCCGAGGTAGCACAGACATCTTCTACCCACTGCTGCACCTGGGCGGGGACTAGGGGCCACGTCGGTGGCGTC
>JASHPP010000197.1 GCA_030038035.1 Trebonia sp. | reverse complement strand
CGCGCTGTCGAAGCAGGCGGCGGCCGAGGGGCGCACCCGCGCGCTCGAGCTCTTCCCGGCCCTGGAACGGCGCCTGAACGTGCCCGCCAGGTCGCTGTCAGGCGGCGAGCAGCAGATGGTCGTGCTCGCCAGGCGCTGGTGTCCCAGCCGAAGTTCATCCTGATCGACGAGCTGTCGCTCGGCCTGGCACCGGTCGTGGTGAGCCGGCTGATCCCGGTCATCCGCTCGATCGTGGACTCAGGGATCGGCGTGCTGCTGATCGAGCAGTTCGCCACCCTGGCGCTCGGCCTCGCGACCAGCGCGTACGTGATGGAAGGCGGCGTGGTCCGCTATTCGGGGACGGCCACCGAATTGCGGGATAATCCCGATATGCTGCACTCCGCGTACCTGCTGCGGGGCAGCGGCTCGGCTCCAGAACAGGCCGCGGCCCCCGCCGCCCAACCCCGGGGAAAAGCCAATTAACAATATCCAGAACGGGCCGTGGCGCCTCTCAACGGCCCGCCGTTCCGCCATTTCGCGGATTACCTTACCGCCATTATCACCGTATCGGGGATAATGGCGATATTTACCTCATGACGCGGCCTGACGCCTTGCTGGCGGTCTGCGGATCATATATCTTCCTGACATCGGCGTCCGGAGTGGAGGTGGTCGGCGCTCATGAACGGCCAGGCCGGCAGCGGGCAGGAAGGCCAGCGAGGGCTCGCGCTCGACGGCGTGCGAGTGCTCGATCTCACCCATCAGGTGGCGGGCCCGTCGGCGACGCTCATGCTGGCGTACCTCGGGGCCGAGGTCGTCAAGGTCATCGTGCCCGGCAGCAGGGACAGCTACGACGCGGTCCCGTTCTACCTGAACAACGCAAGCAAGAAGTCCATCGAGCTTGACCTCAAGTCGCCGGCCGGCCTGCGGACCGCGCTGCGCCTCGCCGAGCGCGCGGACATCTTCGTCGAGAACTTCAGCCCGGGGGTCATCGAACGCCTTGGCCTCGGCTGGGACACGCTGCGGCAGCGGAACCCACGGCTGATTTACGCGCAGGTCAAGGGGTTCGCCGCGGACTCGCCTTACCGCGACTTCCCCTGCTTCGACCCGATCGCGCAGGGCTTTTCCGGCGGGTCGAGCGTGACCGGCGAGCCCGACGGCCTGCCGATGAAGCCGGGCCCTGACGTCGGCGACACCGGCACGGGGATGGTCCTGGCCGGCGGCATCCTCGCCGCGCTGTACCAGCGCGAGAAGGACGGGCTCGGCCAGCGGGTCGAGATCGCGATGACCGACCAGGTCGCGACGTTCATGCGGATCCACTACGGCTGGCCGATCGAGCGCGGCACGGACACCCCGCGGTTCGGGAACAGGCCACCGTTCCTCGTCACCACCGCCCCCTCCGACATCTACCCGTGCCCGCCGTTCGGCCCGAGCGACTACGTGCACATCCACTGCGGCAGCGACCGCCAGTGGGAGCGGATGGCCAGGCTCATGGGCAGAGCGGACTTGCTCGCCGACGAGCGGTTCGCGACGATGGCCAGCCGCGGCGAGCACAAGGCCGACGTGGACGAGGCGGTCCGCGCGTGGACCGCCACGCTGGACAAGATGGAGGCGATGCGCGCGCTTGGCGCGGCCGGCGTGCCGGCCGGAGCGCTGCGCTCGACCACCGAGGTGCTGGCGGACACCGACCTGCGCGAACGGGGGATCTTCGTCACCGTCGACGACCCCCGGCGCGGTCAGGTGACCATCCCCGGCTACCCGGTCCGCATGTCCCGCTCGCCCGCGCGGGTGACGGCGCCCCCGCAGCCGGGACAGCACACCGCGCAGGTGCTGCGGGACTGGCTCGGCGAGGACGCCGCCGCGCTGGGCCTTGAGGCGGGGCGGGGCGTGCCCGGGTGATCAGGCGCGAGGTGGCGATCGTCGGGATCGGCCAGACCGGCTACGCCAAGGCGCTGCCGTCCACCGCGTGGGAACTGGCCGTCGCGGCCGTGCTCGCGGCCCTGGCGGACGCCGGGCTCGACCCCGCCGACGTGGACGGGATGTGCCGGTTCGCGCCGCCGTTCGAGCCGGTCAGCGAGCCGATGCTGGTCCGCGCGCTTGGCATACCCGAGCTGAGGTTCTTCGCCGAGTCACCGCTGGGCGGTGAGGCCCTTGGGGCGGTCATCGCCCACGCCGCGGCGGCGATCATGGCCGGCCTGGCCAGGACCGTCGTGGTGTACCGGGCGCTCAGCCAGAGCAAGGGGGGACGGTTCGGCAGAGCGGACAGGGGAGGGCCGTCGGGGCAGCCGGCCGCGGCCCCCAGCGCCGACATCGTGGTGCCCGAGGAGGACAACCGGTCCTTCGCCTGGCCGTACGGCCTGATGTCGCCCGGGCAGCTGTTCGCGCTGTGGGCGCGGCGGTACGCCGCCGTCAACCGCCTGACGGAGGAGGACCTGTTCCGCGCGCTCGGCTCGATCGCGATCACCCAGCGGCGCTACGCGAACAACAACCCCGCGGCGATGATGCGGGACAGGAAGATGGACTGGGACGACTACCGCGACGCGCGGATGATCAGCGAGCCGCTGCGCCTGTTCGACCTGTGCCTGGAGAACGACGGCGCCTGCGCCTACGTGCTGACCAGCGCCGACGTCGCGAGAAGCCTGCGCGACGACCCGGTGTACGTGCTGTCGGCCACCCAGACGCTCAGCCCCTACCGCGAGCCGATGGGCATCTACGTCGGCGGCGAGCTGCTCGAGCTGTTCCCGCCGGCCACCGCCGGGCGGCTGTTCGAGCAGGCCGGGGTGGGCAGGCAGGACATCGACGTCGCGGAGTTCTACGACGCGACGTCGTACATGCCGCTGCGGTCCCTGGAATCGTACGGGTTCGTGCCGGACGGCCAGGCCTGGCGGTACGTCGCCGAGGCAGGCACGGGACCCGGCAGCCCGCTGCCGGTCAACACGCACGGGGGCCACCTGTCCGAGGCCTACCTGCACGGCATGAACGGCGTGCTCGAGGCGGTCAGGCAGCTGCGCGGCACGGCCTGCAACCAGGTGGCCGGCGCGGAGATAGCGCTGGTCGGGGCGCCGGCGGGCAGCGCCACGATCCTGGCCAGATGAGAGCAAGAGCGAGCGGAGCGAGGTGACCTGATGGCGATCATCCCCGCGGTCACGGACCTGACCCGGCCGTACTGGGACAACGCCCGCGCCGGCCGGCTCGTCACCCAGCGCTGCGCCTCGTGCGGGAACAGCTGGCACCCGCCGCTGCCCGCCTGCCCGCACTGCCACGGCACCGACATCGGCTGGCGGGAGGTGTCCGGCGCCGGGACCGTCTACACCTACACGGTGGTGCGGCACGCGACGCACGCCGCGCTCGCGGACCAGATCCCGTACGTCATCGCGATCGTCGAACTCGCCGAGGGACCCAGGCTCGTGGCCGGGATCACCGGCTGCGCGCCGCAGGACGTCCGGGTCGGGATGCCGGTCCGGGTGCGCTTCACCGCGGTCACGGCCGAAGTCACGCTCCCGTACTTCGAGCCCGCGCCATCACCATCCCCCACCCCGCCATCCACCCCGGCACCGACCCCGTAATCCACCCGGCACCCACCCCGGCCCGATAACAGCAAGAGGCAACCAAACGGCAGGAGCTTACGACGATGGGACTGCTCAACGGCAAGGTGGCGTTCGTCACCGGCGCGGCACGCGGCCAGGGCAGGTCGCACGCGCGGCGGCTGGCCGAAGAAGGCGCCGACATCATCGCCATCGACGCCTGCGCCACGCAGGACTGGCTGACCTACCCGCTCGCCACCGAGGCGGACCTCGCGCAGACCGTCAAGGAAGTCGAGGCGTTCGACCGCCGCATCATCGCCCGCCGCGCGGACGTCCGCGACCTGGCAGCGGTGCGGGCGGTGCTCGACGAGGGCGTCGCGGCCCTCGGCGGGCGGCTCGACATCGTGTGCGCGAACGCGGCCATCATCTCCCAGCCCGCGCCGACCTGGGAGATCGACGTCGGCCAGTGGCGCGAGCTGATCGACGTGACCCTGACCGGCGTGTTCGTCACCGTGAAGGCCGCGATCCCGCACATGATCGCCGCGGGCAACGGCGGCTCGATCGCGCTGACCAGCTCAGGGGCGGCGCTGGTCTCCGGCGGCGGCCTGGCCGACTACAAGGCCGCCAAGGCCGGGGTGCTGTCGCTGACCAGGACGCTCGCGTGCGAGCTCGCCGAGCACTTGATCCGGGTGAACGCCATCTGCCCGACGGCGGTGGACACCCCGATGATCCAGAATGAGGCGCTGTACCGGTCGTTCCGGCCGGACCTGGACAACCCCGGGCGGGAGGACGTCAAGGCCGGGTTCCAGACCATGAACCTGCTGCCCATCCCGTGGGTGGACCCGGTGGACGTCTCGAACGCGATCGTCTGGCTGGCTTCGGATGCCGCGCGGTACGTCACAGGGATCACGCTGCCGGTGGACGCCGGCAACCAGCACAAGTGACGAGGGGGGACCGTACATGCGCACCCAGGCGGCCGTGCTCTGGGAGAGCCACACGGACTGGAAGGTCGAGGAGATCGAGCTCGATCCGCCCCGCGCCGGGGAGGTGCTCGTCCGGGTCGCGGCCGCGGGCCTGTGCCACTCGGAGGAACATCACCTGACCGGTGACGTGCCGTTCGCCGCGCCGATGATCGGCGGGCACGAGGGCGCCGGGTACGTCGAGGCGGTCGGCGAAGGCGTCACGCTCACCAAGCCCGGCGACTACATCGTGTTCTCGTCGATCCCGAACTGCGGCCGCTGCCCCTCGTGCGCGACCGGCCGCCAGAACCTCTGCGACCTGGCCGCCGCGATCGTGGCGGGGAGGCAGCTCAGCGACGGGACGTCACGGCACCACGCCGCCGGCCAGGACCTCACGATCACCTGCATGGTCGGCTGCTACGCGCGGCACACCGTGGTGAACGAGGCCTCGGTCATCCCGGTCGACCCGCAGGTCCCGCCCGCGGCCGCGTGCCTGACCGGCTGCGGCGTGGCGACCGGCTGGGGCAGCGCGGTGTACGCCGGCGGCGTCCGGCCCGGCGATAACGTGGCCGTCGTCGGGGTGGGCGGGCTCGGCTCGGCCGCGGTCCAGGGCGCGCGGCTGGCGGGCGCGCGGCGGATCTTCGCGATCGACCCGGTGCCGTTCAAGCGCGAGATGGCCGGGCACTTCGGCGCGACGCACACCGCCACGGACGTCACCGCGGCCTTCGACCTGATCCGCGAGGTCACCTGGGGCCGGATGTGCGACGTGGTCGTGGCGACCATGGGGGTCGGCCGCGCCGACCTGATGGACGACATCCTCGCGCTGGCAGCCAAGCGCGGCCGGGTCGTGGTCACGAACATCTACCCGGCCACCGACACCCGGCCGAACCTCGCGCTCAACGGCCTGGCCCAGTGGGAGAAGCAGATTGTGGGCTGCATCTTCGGCTCGGTCAACTCCCGCGCCGACATTCCCCGGCTGCTCGGCCTCTACAGGGACGGCCTGCTCGACCTGGACTCGATGGTCACCAGGACCTACCCGCTCGAGGAGATCAACCAGGGCTACCAGGACCTGCGCGACGGCAAGAACATCCGCGGCGTCCTGGTGATGTAAAACGTGCTGGTCATGCCCGACATGGCCTGACACACTAGGTGATTGTGCGCGCGATCATGGCCGGCGCCGCCGGCGCCGGGCGTGCCGTCGCGGGCGTGCTCGCCGTCGCGGGCGCGCTGCTGATCCTCTTCCTGGCGTTGCGCGGGGCGGGCAGGCATCAGCCGGCGCCCGCCGCCGATCCCGGCACCGGACGGACGGTGGCGTCCGCGTCGGCGTCCTCCCCGTCGGCGCGAGCCACGTCGGCCGCGAGCGCGTCGGCCCGGCCCCGGGCCAAGGCACCCGCGTCGCACGCCGACCCGCTCGCGGGAACGGCGGCCTCCTACGCTGCCCAGCGCGCGGGCACGATGCTGGCCGCCGTCTACGACGTGCGCACCGGCCAGCTGTGGCGGCTCGGGCAGGGCCCGCCGCAGCCGGAGGCGAGCGTCGTCAAGCTGGACATCCTGGAGGCCCTGCTCGCGCAGCGCAGTTCGGGGCTTTCTGCCGCCAACCAGTCGCTGGCACAGCAGATGATCGAGGACAGCGACAACGATGCCGCCACCAGCCTGTGGTACGCCGCCGGGGGAGCGGCCGGGCTCCAGGCGTACAACGAGGCGGCCGGGCTTGCCGACACCACGCCGTCGTCGTGCGTGGAGTGCGCCGGGTTCCCGTGGCCGGGATGGGGCCTGAGCACCACGGTCCCGGCCGACCAGATCACCCTGCTGAAGGAGCTCATCGAGCCCGGCCCGCTGCTCACGCCGGCCGAGCGGCGCTATGCCCTATCGCTCATGGAGAACGTCACGCCTGCGCAGCGCTGGGGCGTGTCCGGCGGCGTCCCCGCCCAGGTGACGGTGGCGCTCAAGAACGGCTGGCTCCCGCTGAACGACGCGCAGACCGACTGGCAGATCAACAGCGTCGGCTGGATCTCCGGCGACGGCAGGGACTACCTGATGGCCGTGCTCACCACGGGGAACCCCAGCGAGCAGTACGGCATCGACACGATCGACTCACTCGCCGCCATCGTCTGGAACGCGATGCGGTAGCCGTCAGCCGGCGCCCGCCCGTCAGCCAGCGCCCGCCCGCGGCCCGTCGCCGAAGGCGCTGTCCCTAGCGCCTCACATGCCCCGCAAATGTGACTTTGCACACTCCTTGCATGGACAAATCGCCCATAACGGACCGGAAATGGTCATGGAGTGTGCAAAGTCGCACGCCAGGGGCCTCCTGCGGCCGGCGGTGCCGCGCCGGGGCGGAACGGGATGCGCCTGCTGTTACAGCTGGTTCCACTGGTAGGGCGTGAGGCCGTACTGCGTCGCTATCGGGTCCCACAGTCCGGCGAAGGCCTTCTTGTAGTAGGTCGCCTCGTTGTCGGGAGTGGCCGCGGCCGCGTATCCGGGGTCGGCGGTGTCGTCCGGGGTGCAGCCGTTCGTTATCTCGTCATTCGCCCACCGGGCGAAGTCCTGGTCGGCGGCGATCGAGGCTTGCCAGGCGTTCGTGAGGTCCTGCAGCAGCGGGGCGGGCAGCGCGGACCGGCCCGGCATGCTGGCGAGGTCGGCGATCAGGATGCGCCGGGAACTGGCGGCGCTGTCGAAGACCTGCGGGTCCTGGTTAAGGGACGGCCCGCAGCTGTTGACGTCGCTGACCGCCGCGATGATCGCGGTGCGGTCGGAGACGCTCTGGGAGAGCATCCCGGCCAGCCGCGTCGCGGCCTGCTGCTCGGTCACCTGCGTGGCGGTGGCGGAAGCGGACGGGCCTGGGGCGGACAGCGGAAGTCCGGACTGTGAGCTGGACGGGGTGGCGGCCGGGGTCGCCGACCCGCGGGCGGACGCGCCTGCGGACGCCGACACCCGGGCCGAGGTGCCGGAGTTGGCGGCGTTGCTGGCCGACTCGTTGTGGCTGAACGGGTGCGCGAGGAGCACGACCGCCGCCGCCGCGCCGCCGAGCACGAGCACCGCGCCCGCGATCATGGCGGCCAGCGGCGCGCGTGACCGGCGCCGGTCACGC
>JASHPP010000196.1 GCA_030038035.1 Trebonia sp. | reverse complement strand
CGCGGCGCTGGCCGCGCCGTGGTTCGTGGGCGCGGCACTCGGCCTGGACGTGCTGTCCACGTTCTACGCGGGCGACGAGCCGCTGCTCGTCGCCCGGCTGACCGTCACCCCTGGCGGCGGGCTGCACGGCCTGACGATGCACCAGCTCGCGGCGCGGACCCGGGTGCTGGCGATCCGTCGCGCCGCCGACCGGACGGTCCTCGAGCACCCGCCGCGGCGCAGCACCACGTTCCACCCGGCCGACGAGGCGTACCTGATCGGCCCTTACGACGAGCTGCTCACGGTCTTGCGCCGCGACCGTCCCTCGCCGGCGGGGGCCGCCGCCGAAGTCACCCGGCCCGAAACAGGGTGAGCGTCGCGAACACCCGCCCGAGCACGGGATCCGCGAACGGCAGCAGGTACCGGTAGCGGCCCGGCAGCTGCGCCCGCAGCGCGCGAGGCGGCCGCGTGATCGCGACGGACTCCACCACCGTCAGGCCGAGCCGCTCCAGTGCGCGCGGGTCGTCGCACGCCCAGGTCCAGGGCGCGTCCATGCCCCGCCTGGCGGCCTGCTTTCGCTGTCCGCGGAACGTCCGCCGCGCGTACGTGTCGAACGCGAGCAGCGCGCAGGGAAACCGGCCCGCGATACGGGACAGGGTCCGCGTGACGTCGTCTTCGTCCAGGTAGACGAGCACGGCCTCGGAGACGAAGAAGTACGGCCCAGGCAGCGCCTCGACGGCCCGCAGCCAGTCCTCGTCCAGGAGTGAGCCGGGGACCATCTGCCGCCGGCCGGTGTCGGCGAAGAACGTGCGCCGCAGCTCGATCGTGTCCGGCAGGTCGAGGTCGATCCAGTGCACGGTGCCGTTGTCGGTCCGCTCGAAGCGGCTGTTCAGTCCCGTGCCGAGCTCCACGACCGTCCCGGCGGGGTGCGCGGCGAGGAACTCCCCGACCCACCAGTCGAAGATCCGTGTCCGCACGACGCTGACCCAGGCAGCGCCCCAGTCGTACCGCGCCGGGTCGAAGACGCCAGATTCCGCGATCTCGACGGCCTTGGGGTCCCGCAGCGCCGGCCGCTTGCGCCGGGTCTCCCGCGCCCGCGCGGCCAGCGGGATGAACAGCGTCTCCTGAACCGGCCCGAGTTCGGTCCGCTGCCTGTCAGCCACGCCCCCCATTACACACCCGAGCGGGCCTGCCGGACGCGGCCGCGCTGGCCAGCCGAGCCGCGCGTGCCCGGACATCCGGTCCCCCGTTCGTGGCGTCAGGTACTTGTTACTTTACGCTGTGCAGTCATGGTGGCTAGCTTGGCGGCCGCCGGCGGTGAGGTCCTGCCGGCGCGCGCGCAGATGGCGACGACGCTCGGGTTCCACATCATCCTGGCCTGCATGGGGGTCGCGCTGCCTTCGATCGTGCTGCTGGCCGAGTTCATCGGGCTGCGGCGGCATGACGAGACCGCGCTGCGGCTGGCGCGCCGCTGGTCGCAGGTGATGGGGGTGCTGATCGCGGTCGGCGCGGTCACCGGGACCGTGCTGTCGTTCGAGATGGGCCTGCTGTGGCCGGGGCTGATGCGTCAGTACGGGGCGGTGCTCGGCTTCCCGTTCGGCGTCGAGGGGATCTTCTTCTTCATCGAGGCGATCTTCGCCGGCATCTACCTGTGGGGCTGGCGGCGGCTGCCGGGCTGGGCGCACTTCTGGAGCGGCGTGCCGATCGCGGTCAGCGGCGTCCTCGGCGCGATGTCGGTGGTCGCGGTGAACGCGTGGATGAACCAGCCGGGCGGCTTCACCGAGGTGGACGGCCGGATCACCTCGGTCAACGTGTGGCAGGTGTTCTTCAATCACGCGGCCAGCTACGAGATGCCGCACATGATCCTGGCCGCGTACATGGTCGCCGGGTTCACCGTGGCCGGGGTGTACGCCACGGGCATCCTGCGCGGCCGCCGGGACCGCTACCACTACACCGGGTTCGCGATCGGGTTCGTCCCCGCGGCGATCCTGACCCCGTTCCAGATCTTCGTCGGCGACACCGCGGCCCGCGCGATCGCGCACGACCAGCCGGTGAAGTTCGCGGCGATGGAGTACGTGGCGCAGACCTCAAGGCAGGTCCCGGAATGGCTGGCGGGCGTCTACGTCAACGGGCACATCTACGCCGGAATAAGGATCCCCGACCTGGACTCGCTGCTGGTCGGCTTCGGGCCGGGAACCCGGGTCACCGGCTGGGACAGCGTCCCGCCCGCCGACCGCCCGCCGGTCGTGTGGCTGATCCACCTGTGCTTCGACGCCATGGTGGGAATCGGGTTCCTGCTGCTGCTCGGCGGCCTGTGGGCGGCCTGGGAGTGGTGGCGCCGCCGCCGGCTGCCGCCGCAGCGGCTGTTCTGGCTGTTCGGCGCGGTCAGCGGGGTGGCCGCGATCGTGGCCATGGAGTGCGGCTGGGTGGTCACCGAGGTCGGCCGCCAGCCCTGGGTGGTGTACCGGCTGCAGACCACCGCCCAGGCGGCCACGACGAACGGCGGCGTGGTGACCAGCCTCACCCTGGTCGTCGTCCTGTACGCGGTGCTTGGCGCCGCGACGATCGCCGTGCTGCGGCTGCTGGCCCGCCGCTGGCGCCGCGGCGACGCCGCCGAGACCGACGTTCCGTACGGCCCGCCGGCGACGGCGGGCCGTACGGCCGGGCACGCGGAGTCCTGATGGCGGCCGCGGCGGTCGGGGGCATCCTGCTCGCCGGGATCAGCTTGTACGCGGTGCTCGGCGGGGCC
>JASHPP010000195.1 GCA_030038035.1 Trebonia sp. | reverse complement strand
CCGGCGATGGTCCAGGCCGCCGTGCGCGGCCAGCTGGCCGGGCTGGCGTCCTGGCATCCCGACGGGACGATCTCGGCCCACCCGCTGGTCCGCGACACCTTCCGCCCGCTGGTGATGGCCGCGGCGGAAAATGCCGCCGAGACCGCTCTGGCCGGGATGCCAGCCGGGACCGTGACCAGCCGGGCGGACGCGCTGCTCGTGGTCGAGGTCATCGAGCTGCTGCTCGACGCCGGCCAATGGCAGGCCGCCGACGACATGTACCGGAGTCGTTGCGGCGACCCTCCCGTGTGGCTGACCTTGCCGGCGGCCCGGCTCGGGCAGCGCGCGGCCACCGCGTTCGTGGTCACCCCCGCCCGCCGCGCT
Organism: Trebonia sp.; assembly: GCA_030038035.1. The sequence goes on along the minus strand of JASHPP010000195.1, from coordinate 3,518 downwards.
GCCTGCCAAACCTGGCTCAGTCCTCGCCGTCGGAGCTTCTTCGTAAACTCAGCCGGCTTGTTCGCGATGAACGCCGGTGATCTGGCCACGGCACGCGAATACATTTCCGTAGGCATTAATTTTGACCGTGATGCCGAGGACATCGTGAACCTTGAAATTGCCTTGACGAACATGGTCGAGTGCCTTGGCCATCTCGGACAGGTCAGCCAAGCTCGGGACGCCGCGGCTGAAGCGCTCGTCTGTGCCGAGATCACCGGTCAGCGGAGGGAGATCGGGTACGCGCGCGCATTCCTGGGGTGGCTGACAGGCCTGGCCGGAGACACAGCCGAGACAGAGCGGCAGTTCACCGCCGCGGATCAGCTCGAGGTCGCCGATAGCTTTGACGGTGGCCACCTGCGCTCGTTTCTCGGGGCCGAGTGGGCGGATTGGCTGGCCCGCACCGGGCGGCCCGGCCCAGCCCGGGCGCTGATCGACTTCAACGTCGACATCTGCCGTGAGAACGGCTGGAATGACGATGCGGCCCGGTGCGACAGGATGCTGGGCCGCCTGGCCCTGGCCGCAGGGGACACCGCGGCGGCCGGCAGGCACCTGGCGGCGGCGGTGGCGGTCTTCCGGGACGCCGACTACCTGACCGAGCTCGCCACCACCATGGTCGACCTGGCCGAGCACGCCCGGGTTAGCGAGGACCTGGCGGCCGCCGAGCGCCACGCGGCCGAGGCCATCACGATCGCCGCCCCCCGCGGCCTGGTCCCGGCCCACTGCGGCGGCCTGGCCGCCCGCGCCCGCATCCGCGCCAGCCAGGCCATCGCCACCGCGGACCCCGACCTGCTGTTCCAGGGCCACGACGCCGCCGACGCCGCGCTGCGGCTCGCCATCCGCCACCAGCTTCCCTGGGATGAACTCGGCGCCCTGCGCGCCCACGCCCTCCTCGACCAGGCCGAAGGCGTTGACGGCGGGTGGGCCGCCAAGGCTGACACTCTGCACGCCCGCCTGGTCCCGCCGGACCTGGACCCTGATCCGCTGGGCACCGTCGAGCTGCTCGTCGCCGCCCAGAAAGCCGCCGAGCAGGAAACCGCCGACTCCGGCCAGGACGGGAGTGAGGACTGATGGCATCGCCGTGGAACAGCCTGCAGATCGCCACCCTCGTCGTGGATGCGCTGATCCCGATCACCGTGGCCGGGCTCGGGGTCGTGTTCGCCCGCACCAGCCGTCGGATCGAGCAGGTCCAGTGGGCCAACCAGACCGTCGTCACCCGCCGCCTGGACATCTTCGCCGAGCTGGCACCCGGGCTGAACCAGCTGCTGTGCTTCGCCACGTTCGTCGGCGGCTGGAAGGAGATCCAGCCACGGCAGGCAATCGCGATCAAGCGCCAGCTTGACGAGACCATGTACGCCAACAAGGTGCTGTTCTCCGACCAGCTGTTCGCGGCCTACCACCAGTTCATGGCCATGCTTTTCGCCATGTACGCCACCACCGACGCCGACGCCCACCTGCGTGCCCCGATCAAGTGCCAGTGGGGCGACCGCCGCAACATGCCCTGGTGGGACGAGGGCTCCATGGCCAGCCTGTTCGCCCCGGGCGACCCGGTCGCCACCGACGACGTCAAGGCCGCCTACGACCAGCTCGCCGAGCGATTCCGCGCCGACCTGTATGTCACCAGCCAGACCCGGCCGCTGCTGCCCGCCGCTAAGCCATAACCGGCATGTTGCCGCGATCGGCGCCGTGGCATGCTCGGAGAATGCGACCGACGTTCTATGAGTTCGCCGGGGGCGGGCAGGCGTTCGCGACGTTCACCGCCGCGCTTCACGCGCGGTGCCTGGCCGACCCGGAACTGAACCACCCGTTCTCGCACCCCGGCCAGCATCCGCAGCACGTGCAGCGGCTCGCCGCGTACCTGGCGGAAACCATGGGCGGCCCGCCATCGTACTCGGGGGAGTGCGGCGACCAGTCCGCGGTGGTGCTGCTGCACGCGGACTGCGGGGACATGAGCGACCTCGGCCGGCGGTTCGCGGACTGCTTCATGCTGGCGGCCGATGACGCCGGCTGGCCCGATGACCCGGCCTTCCGCGCCGCGCTGCGCGCGTTTATCGAGTGGGCGGTCGGCGAGGTGGCGCTGTCCCACCCGCGCGACACCGACGTCCCGCCTGGCCTGCCCATGCCGCGCTGGTCCTGGGACGGCCTGCAGCGGTTATCGGGGATAGAAAACCACCTTAAACGGTGGTTTTCTATCCCCGATCGTTGAAAACGACTGAGCGCCGGTCGATGAGCGCCTGAACGCCGTCGAGGATCAGGTCGATGCCGAACAGGAACTCCTCGCGCTCCGACCGCTGGCCGTGCGCCGGATCCGACCAGGCGATGCCGTACAGCAGCGGGTACGTTTTCCCGTCGACGAGTTCCCGCAGCAGCGCCTCGAACGTCCACGGTGCGGCAGGCTCGTCGCCGCCCCCGGCCGCGGCCGCCGAGTGCGCCGCCCGCGCCGCGTCGTTGGCCATCCGGGCCTCGCTGAGCGTGTAGGAGCTGAGCAGGCCGAGCACCCGGAGCTTGTCGGCGTCCGCCAGCCCTGTCCCGTCCAGGGTTTCCAGCCCGCGCTCGACGAAGAGCAGCGAGTTCGGCGCCACCGGGGGCGCCGCCATCGGCATCTGGGTGATCCACAGATGGCGCTCGATCAGCCTCCGGGGGTGGACCATGAGGCGTGGCTGGCGGCCGGCTATTGCGCGGGCATCCTGGTCGTGGCCTTCGCCGCGGCGTCGTGGCTGTTCCGGCACCGCACGGCGGCCTGACCCGCATATCGTCGTGACCGGAGGCGCGACGATGGCGTTGCTTGTGCTGCTGCGGCACGGTGAGAGCGAGTGGAACGCGGGGGACCTGTTCACCGGCTGGATCGACGTCGGGCTCAGCGAGCGCGGCGCGGCGCAGGCCGTTGTCGCCGGGGAAGCGCTCGCGGACGGCCGGCCGCTGCCTGACGTGGTGCACACCTCGGTGCAGCGCCGGGCCATCACGACAGCGGACCTGGCGCTGCAGGCGTGCGGCCGCGCCTGGGTCCCGGTGCGCAGGTCCTGGCGGCTGAACTCCAACCACTACGGTGCGCTCCAGGGACGGGTCAAGGCCGAGGTGCGCGCCGAGGTGGGCGAGGAGCAGTTCATGCGCTGGCGCCGCGGTTACGACGTGCGCCCGCCGCTCGGTGCGCCCGACGACGACCCCCGCTACGCGGCGCTGCCCGCCACGGCGCGACCGCGCGGGGAGTCGCTGCGGGACGTCACGGCGCGGCTGCTGCCGTACTGGTATGACGCGATCATCCCTGACCTGCTCACGTTCGGCTGCGTGCTCGTGGTGTCGCACGGCAACACGCTGCGTGCGCTGGTCAAGCACCTGGAAGGCGTCGGCGACGAGGAGTCGTCGGCGCTGTCCGTGCCGAACGCCACGCCGCTGCGTTACGAAGTCGACTCCGCGGCTTTCCTCGCGGGCTGGCGGCGCTTCTCCCGCGCGTAGACGACCGCCTGCTTCCCGTCGCCTGGACT
>JASHPP010000194.1 GCA_030038035.1 Trebonia sp. | reverse complement strand
AGCAAGACCGTGCTTTCCTCGCTGTCGGAGATGCGCAGGGACAGGGCGCACCTGGCGATCGTGGCCGACGAGTACGGCGGCACCGCCGGCATCGTCACGCTCGAGGACCTGGTGGAGGAGCTGATCGGCGACATCAGGGACGAGTACGACACCGGGCAGGCCGCGGCCACCAAGCTGCCGCGCGGTGAGGTGGAAGTTGACGGCCTGCTCAACCTGGACGAGTTCGCCGAGCAGACCGGCATCGAGCTGCCCGAGGGCCCGTACGAGACCGTCGCCGGCTACGTGCTCGCGGCGCTTGGCGAGCTGCCCGCCGCCGGGGAGTCGGTCAAGGTGCCCGGCCACACGATCACGGTCACCGAGCTGGACGGCCGCCGGATCGCCCGGCTGCGCGTCACCCCGACGTCGCTGACTGGCGGCTAAACTGCCCTCACGCGGGGAAGCTCCCTGGCCAACGGGAGAGAGGGGCGGTACACGTGTCTGGGCCTGGTGGGTTTGACACCGTTCTGGTCGTCGACTTCGGCGCGCAGTACGCCCAGCTGATCGCCCGCCGGGTGCGCGAGTGCCACGTGTACTCGGAGATCGTTCCAGCGACGATGCCGGTCAGCGAGCTGCTGGCGAAGCAGCCCAAGGCGATCATCCTGTCCGGCGGCCCCGCCTCGGTGTACGAGCCCGGCGCGCCGGCCGCCCCGGCGGGGCTGTTCGACATGGGCGTGCCGGTGCTCGGCATCTGCTACGGGCACCAGGTGCTCGTGCGGGAGCTCGGCGGCACCGTCGAGCGCACCGGGGCGGCCGAGTACGGGGGTACCCCGCTGCGGGTGACGGACGGGGGGCGGCTCCTCGCCGGGCTCGGCCCGCAGCTCGGCGTGTGGATGTCGCACGGCGACACGTCCACCGTGGCGCCGCCGGGCTTCACGGTCACGGCGCGCACCGCCGCGACGCCCGCCGCGGCGGTCGAGGCCCAGGACCGGGGGCTCTACGGTGTGCAGTTCCACCCCGAGGTCATGCACACCGAGCACGGGACAACGATCTTGCGCCGCTTCCTCGACGCGGCCGGGTGCCGGCCCACGTGGACGATGCTGAACATCGTCGAGGAGCAGACCGGGCGGATCAGGGAGCAGGCAGGGGGCGGGCGCGCGATCGCGGGGCTGTCGGGCGGCGTGGACTCCGCCGTGGCCGCGGCCCTGGTGCAGCGCGCCATCGGCGACCGGCTGACCTGCGTGTTCGTAGACCACGGCCTGCTGCGCAAGGGGGAGGCGGCGCAGGTCGAGAAGGACTTCGTCGCGGCGACCGGGGTGAGCCTGCGGGTGGTGGACGCGTCCGCGGCATTCCTCGGCGCGCTGCGCGGGGTCACCGACCCCGAGGCCAAGCGCAAGGTCATCGGCCGGGAGTTCATCCGGGCGTTCGAGCGCGCGGCCAGGGAGATCAGCGCCGAGGCCGGCGCGCACGGCGAGTCGACAGAATTCCTCGTCCAGGGCACCCTGTACCCGGACGTGGTCGAGTCCGGCGGCGGCGCCGGCGCCGCCAACATCAAGTCGCACCACAATGTGGGCGGGCTCCCCGACGACCTGAAGTTCCGGCTCGTCGAGCCGTTGCGCTGGCTGTTCAAGGACGAGGTGCGGAGGGTGGGCGAAGAGCTCGGCCTGCCGCAGGAGATCGTCTGGCGCCAGCCGTTCCCCGGCCCCGGCCTGGCGATCAGGATCATCGGCGAGGTCACGGCGCCGCGACTGGAGATCCTGCGCGAGGCGGACGCGATCGCCCGCGCCGAGATGACCGCCGCCGGCCTGGACCAGGCCGTCTGGCAGTGCCCGGTGGTGCTGCTCGCCGGCGTGCGCTCGGTGGGCGTGCAGGGAGACGGCCGCACCTACGGGCACCCCGTGGTCCTGCGCCCGGTGACGAGCGAGGACGCGATGACCGCGGACTGGGCCAGGATGCCCTATGACGTGCTCGCCCGGATCTCTACCAGGATCACCAACGAGGTCAGGGACGTGAACCGCGTCGTCCTCGACGTCACGAGCAAGCCGCCGGGGACCATCGAGTGGGAATAGCCCGCGACGTTACCTGTCCGTGTTGACGGCGTCGTGCGTGGCGGCTACTGTTCGGGATTAGCACTCACTGGTGTAGAGTGCTAATGCGACGAGGCAAGGTCTGACACCCGCGACGGCAGGCCGGCCCTGGTCGCCTCCCAAGCAACTCACCATTAGCCTTTCCGGAGGGGGAGGTCAGATCGTGACGACCGCCACCAAGGTTGTTCTCAAACCACTCGAGGACCGGATCGTGGTCCAGCCGCTCGAGGCTGAGCAAGTCACCGCGTCCGGGCTTGTCATCCCGGACACCGCGAAGGAAAAGCCCCAGGAGGGGAAGGTCCTCGCGGTCGGTCCCGGCCGTTTCGACGATTCGGGCGCCAAGCGCGTGCCGATCGACGTCAAGGTCGGTGACGTGGTGCTGTACAGCAAGTACGGCGGCACGGAAGTGAAGTACTCGGGCGAGGAGTACCTGGTGCTCTCGGCCCGCGACGTGCTCGCGATCATCGAGAAGTAAGCAACGCCAGACGGGCTCCGGCGGCGGGACCGCGCCACGGTCCCGCCGCCGGAGCCACGTCGGCGTCCACGTACCAGCCTGATCCAACCGTAGGTTGAGGTAGTCAATGCCCAAGATCCTGGAGTTCGACGAGGACGCCCGCCGCCACCTTGAGCGTGGCGTGGACCGGCTCGCCGACGCCGTGAAGGTGACGCTCGGCCCCCGCGGCCGCAACGTCGTCATCGACAAGAAGTGGGGCGCGCCCACCATCACCAACGACGGCGTGACCGTCGCCAAGGAGGTGGAGCTCGAGAACCCGTATGAGAACCTCGGCGCCCAGCTGGCCAAGGAGGTCGCCACCAAGACGAACGACGTCGCGGGTGACGGCACCACCACGGCGACCGTGCTCGCGCAGGCGATGGTTCACCTCGGGCTCCGCTCGGTCGCGGCCGGCGCCAACCCGATGAGCCTCAAGCGCGGCATCGACGCCGCCGCGGCCGAGGTCTCCGAGCGACTGCTCAAGTCCGCCCGCGAGGTGGAGGAGCAGACCGAGATCGCGCACGTCGCGACGATCTCCGCGCAGGACACGAAGATCGGCGAGCTGATCGCCGAGGCGTTCGCCAAGGTCGGCAAGGACGGTGTCGTCACCGTCGAGGAGTCCCCGACGATGGGCCTCGAGCTGGAGTTCACCGAAGGCCTCCAGTTCGACAAGGGCTACATCTCGCAGTACTTCATCACCGACCCGGAAAGCCTGGAGGCCGTGCTCGAGGACGCCTACGTTCTGGTGCACCAGGCCAAGATCTCCTCGATGGCGGACTTCCTGCCGCTGCTCGAGAAGGTCGCCCAGGCCAAGAAGCCGCTGCTCGTGATCGCCGAGGACGTCGAGGGCGAGGCACTCGCCACGATCGTCGTCAACAAGATCCGCGGGCTGCTGGCGATCGCCGCGGCGAAGGCGCCGGGCTTCGGCGACCGCCGCAAGGCCATGCTCGCCGACATCGCGACGCTCACCGGCGCGACCGTGGTCAGCGAGGAGCTCGGCATCAAGCTGGATTCGGTCGGCCTGGACGCGCTCGGCCGTGCTCGCCGCATCGTGGTCACGAAGGACAACACCACGATCACCGACGGCGCGGGCGACAAGGCCGCGATCGAGGACCGGATCAGGCAGATCCGCACCGAGATCGACAACACCGACTCCGACTGGGACCGTGAGAAGCTGCAGGAGCGGCTGGCCAAGCTGTCTGGCGGCGTCGCGGTGCTGCGCGTCGGCGCGGCCACGGAGGTCGAGGTCAAGGAGAAGAAGCACCGCGTCGAGGACGCCGTGTCCGCGACCCGGGCCGCGATCGAGGAAGGCATCATCGCCGGCGGTGGCAGCGCGCTTGTGCACATCGCGAAGCAGCTGGATGACCTCGGTCACATCGGCGACGTGGCGACCGGCGTGTCTGTCGTGCGCAAGGCGCTGTCCGAGCCCGCCCGCTGGATCGCGCTCAACGCGGGCCAGGAGGGCTCCGTCGTGGTGGCGAAGATCGCCGAGCTGCCCGCCGGGCACGGCTACAACGCCGCCACCGGCGAGTACGGCGACCTCGTCGCGCAGGGCGTGATCGACCCGGTCAAGGTCACTCGTTCCGCCGTGCAGAACGCCGCGTCCATCGCCGGCATGCTGCTCACGACCGAGACGCTTGTCGTAGAGAAGCCGGAAGAGGAGAAGCCCGCCGCAGACGGCCACGGCCACTCGCACGGGCACTCGCACTAGACGGGGTGCCGGTAGCTCCTGGCGCGGGGGTCACAGCAATGTGGCCCCCGCGCAGCCGTTAAGTAGGATGGGCGATATCCCACCGTTACCAGCTGCTCCATACGCAGCGAAGAGCCGTGAGGGCATCATGAGCGAGTCATCGAAATTCTCCCCGGTAGGCCTCACATTCGACGACGTGCTGCTGCTGCCGGCTCATTCGGAGCTGATGCCAAGCGAGGCGGACACGAGCAGCCGGATCACCCGCCGTCACCGGCTGCGCGTTCCGCTGGTCTCGTCGGCCATGGACACCGTCACCGAGGCCCGGATGGCGATCGCGATGGCGCGCCAGGGCGGCGTCGGCGTCCTGCACAGGAACCTGTCCATCGAGGAGCAGGCGCAGCAGGTCGACCTGGTCAAGCGGTCCGAGGCGGGGATGGTCACCGACCCGGTCACCTGCGGTCCTGACGCGACGATCGGCGACGTGGAGCGGCTGTGCGGCCGGTACCGGATCTCGGGTGTCCCGGTGACCAGCGACGACGGCATCCTCCTCGGCATCGTGACCAATCGGGATATACGATTCGAATCCGATCATTCCCGGCGAGTGGCCGACGTGATGACGTCGATGCCGCTGGTTACCGCCCCGGTCGGGGTGCAGCCGGAGGAGGCGCTGCGGCTGCTCAAGCAGTACAAGGTGGAGAAGCTGCCGCTCGTCGACGAGACGGGCAGGCTGCGCGGGCTCATCACGGTCAAGGACTTCACCAAGAGCGAGAAGTTCCCCAACGCGACCAAGGACGCCGGCGGGCGGCTGGTCGTGGGGGCGGCCGTCGGCGTCGGCGAGGATGCCAAGCGCCGTGCCCAGGCGCTCATCGACGCGGGCGTGGACTTCCTCGTGGTGGACACGGCGCACGGTCACCAGCAGTCGGTGCTGACCATGGTTGCCCAGATCAAGGCCAACGCGGACGTGGAGGTGATCGGCGGCAACGTGGCCACCAGGGACGGGGCGCAGGCGCTGGTCGACGCGGGCGCCGACGGCGTGAAAGTAGGCGTCGGGCCGGGCTCGATCTGCACCACCCGGGTCGTCGCCGGGGTCGGCGTCCCGCAGGTGACCGCGATCTACGAGGCGTCGCTGGCCGCGCGCCCGGCCGGGATACCGCTCATCGGCGACGGCGGACTGCAGTATTCGGGTGACATCGCCAAGGCGATCGCCGCCGGCGCGGACACGGTGATGCTCGGCAGCCTGCTCGCAGGCTGCGAGGAGAGCCCAGGCGAGATGGTCTTCGTCAACGGCAAGCAGTACAAGATGTACCGGGGCATGGGCTCCCTCGGCGCGATGCGCAACCGCGAGCGCGGCAAGTCCTACTCCAAGGACCGGTACTTCCAGGACGACGTGCTACGCGAGGACAAGCTGATCCCGGAGGGGATCGAGGGGCAGGTGCCCTACCGCGGCCCGCTCGCGGCCGTGGCCGAACAGCTGGTCGGCGGGCTGCGCATGGCGATGGGCTACTGCGGCGCGCGGACCATCGGCGAGCTGCAAGACGCCAGGTTCATCCAGATCACGGCCGCCGGCCTGCAGGAAAGCCACCCGCACGACGTGCAGATGACGGTAGAGGCGCCGAACTACAGCGGCCGGAAGTCGTGACGGGCGGAGACCGGGTGACCGACGTGGAGATCGCGTGACGGACATGGAGATCGGGCGCGGCAAGGCCGGGCGCCGGGCGTACGCGCTCGACGAGATCGGCATCGTCCCTGCGCGCAGGACGCGCGACCCGGAGGAGGTGTCGATCGCGTGGCAGATCGATGCCTACAGGTTCGACCTGCCGCTGATCGCCTGCCCGATGGACAGCGTGGTCTCGCCCGCCACGGCCATCACGATCGGGCGGCTCGGCGGCCTCGGCGTGCTGGACCTCGAGGGCTTGTGGACCCGGTTCGACGACCCGGAGCCGCTGCTTGCCGAGGTGGCCGCGCTCGGTGAGGAGGCGGCCACCCGGCGGCTGCAGGAGATTTACGCCGCGCCGATCAAGGAGGAGCTGATCGGAGCGCGCATCGAGGAGATCTCGCGGGCCGGCGTGATCACGGCGGCGCGGCTGTCGCCGCAGCGCACCGCGCGGTATTACAAGGCGGTCATGGACGCGGGGGCGGACATCTTCGTCATCCGCGGCACCACCGTGTCGGCCGAGCACGTCTCCGGCCGGGCCGAGCCGCTGAACCTGAAGCAGTTCATCTACGAGCTCGACATCCCCGTGGTCGTGGGCGGCTGCGCGACCTACACGGCCGCCCTGCACCTGATGCGCACGGGTGCGGCGGGCGTTCTCGTCGGCTTCGGCGGCGGCTCGGGGCACACCACAGCCGCGGTGCTCGGCGTCGCGGTGCCGATGGCCACCGCGATCGCGGACGTGGCGGCGGCCCGCCGCGACTACCTCGACGAGTCCGGCGGCCGGTACGTGCACGTCATCGCCGACGGTTCGATGACCCGCAGCGGCGACATCGCCAAGGCGCTGGCACTGGGCTCGGACGCCGTGATGGTGGGTTCGCCGCTGGCACGCGCCGAACAGGCACCGGGGCACGGCTACCACTGGGGCAGCGAAGCCAACCACCCGGAGCTGCCCCGCGGCGCCCGCGTGAACGTAGGCACGATCGGCACCATGGAGCAGATCCTGCTCGGCCCCTCCACGGTCCCCGACGGGTCGATGAACCTCATGGGGGCGCTCCGCCGCACGATGGCGACCGCGGGATACACGGACCTGAAGGAGTTCCAGCGGGTCGAGGTCGTCGTCACGCCCCCGGGGACGCGATCGCGCTGAGCCCGTTCCCACTAGACTTCCTGCCCATGGGCAACCGTCGCGTATTCTCCGGCATCCAGCCGACCGCGGATTCGTTCCACCTCGGCAACTACCTCGGCGCCGTCCGGCAGTGGGTGGACCTGCAGGAGAGCCGTGACGCCATCTACTGCGTGGTGGACCTGCACGCGATCACGGTGCCGTACGACTCCGAGGCGCTGCGGCGCCGGATCAGGGTCGCCGCTGCCCAGCTGCTCGCCGCGGGCCTTGACCAGGAGCGCTGCATCCTGTTCGTGCAGAGCCAGGTGCCCGAGCACGTCGAGCTCAACTGGGTGCTCGGCTGCATCACCGGGTTCGGCGAGGCGAACCGGATGACCCAGTTCAAGGACAAGTCGGCACGCGGCGGCGCCGACCAGGCGTCCGTGGGGCTGTTCACCTACCCGGTCCTGCAGGCCGCCGACATCCTGCTCTACCAGGCCGACGAGGTCCCTGTGGGCGAGGACCAGCGGCAGCACCTGGAGCTGTCCCGCACGCTGGCGCAGCGGTTCAATCACCGGTTCGGCGAGACCTTCGTGGTGCCCGCGCCCTACATCCTGCCCGCTGTGTCCAAGATCACCGACCTGCAGGATCCGACGAGCAAGATGAGCAAGTCGTCCTCGTCCCCCCAGGGGATCATCGACCTGCTTGACGAGCCAGCCGTCATCCGGCGCAAGATCGCCCGCGCGGTGACCGACGCCGAGTCGGTCGTGCGCGCGGACGAGGCCGCCAAGCCCGGCGTGACGAACCTGCTGCGGATCTATTCGGCACTGTCCGGCGACCCGATCGAGTCGATCGCGGCCTCCTACGGCGACTCCGGCTACGGCACGTTCAAGAAGGACCTCGGCGAACTCGTGG
>JASHPP010000193.1 GCA_030038035.1 Trebonia sp. | reverse complement strand
GGCAGCGCTCGCACGCGATCGCGGCGAGGTAGCCGCGGCGCGGCACCTGCACGAGCACCGGGCCGTGCGCGAGCGCGGCGCGCGCGGTCCGCAGCGCGAGGCTGGGCAGCCTGGCCGTGACTGCCGCCTCGTCCCTGGACAGCTCGGCCTCTTCGGCGGCCGGGCGCACCAGCGGGGCGGCTTGCCGCAGCACGGCCCGCTCAGGCTCAAGCGACCGGGCCCAGCCGGACTTCACCAGCTGCGTGAGCTCAGGGGTGCGGGCGAACCCGCCGATCAGTGCGGCGGCGCCCGCCCGGTGGGCGCGCAGCGCGAGCACCTCCCTGGCGTTCGGATAGGGGGCGCGTGGCTCAGCGTGCAGGTCGTCGCCGTCATCCCAGAGCACGACGAGGCCGAGGTCATGGACCGGCGCGAACATCGCCGCGCGGGTGCCGGCCGCGATCAGCACGTCACCGCGCAGCGCCGCGAGCCAGCGGCGGTAGCGTTCGGCCGGGCCGAGGTCAGCGGTGAGCGTGACGTGGCCGGCGCCCAGGTCCGCGAGCGCCGCGCCGACCTGGCCGAGGTCGCGGGCATCCGGCACCACGATCACCGCGCCGCGGCCGCCGCTCGCGCAGGTCGCGGCCGCCCGCGCGATCTCGTCTGGCCAGCCGGTCCCCGGCAGTGCCGTCCAGGCGGCCCGCGCCGGACGGGCGGCACAGAGCGCGTCGAGGAACGCCCGCCCGGCGGGGTACCTGTCCCACGGCCCCGGTGCGGGTTTGCCAGGCGGCTTGTGCGTGCCTGCGCGCGGGGCTGCCTCGGTCGCGGCGTGCCGCTGCGGGACCGCCAGCCGGAGCACGTCGGCGAGCGTGCCGGCGTACCTGTCGGCGACCGCCCGGGCCAGCCCGGCGATCTCGGCGGTCAGCACCCGCTCGGGCGACACCACGCGCTCCAGGTAGGCGAGACGGCCCTGGTGCTCGCTTGTCTGCGTCCGCTCCAGGACGAAGCCGTCGGTGAGCTGCCCCGCGAACCTGACGCGCACGCGCACTCCGGGCCTGGCCTGCACGGCGAGCCGCTCCGGCACCAGGTAGTCGAACGGCCGGTCCAGGTGGGCGAGCGGGATGTCCACCGCGATTCTGGCCACCGGCTGGTCCGCGGCCGGGATAAGCCTCTTCGGGGCCTTCGCGCTCTTCGCCTTGCTCGCCCGGCGGTTCCTGCTCGCCGTGGTCGCGGTGGTCGCGGTGGTCGCGGGCGTGGGCGTGCGCGTGGCGGGCGTGGGCGTGGCGGGCGTGGCGGCAGTCGCGGATGTCGCGCTCTCTGGCGAGCCCGCAGTCGGCCGCGGGCTGCGCGGGCCATTGTTCTGCGTGTCCGCCACGGTCCCGTCCTACCAGAAATGCGCGGGTACCGGTGACGGCCGAAGCGTGCGGGCAGGCGGTATGGGGCCAATGGCGGAAGTTAAGGGTGCTGCGTCGCCGCTCCCTCGGGTGCATGTCACCTGGTCAGGTGACGATGAGGTACGGGTGAGCGGTGTGGCGGGGGCGTGGCGGTTCTGCGTGAGGCCCGGACGGCTGTCCGGCGGCGGTCTCGGATAGTGGGACGACGTCGGTCACTTGGGACGGGGCCGGGCGACGCGGGGACGGTGGTAGCAAGGGACTGTGGGGTTGCCTGCGGGGCCAGGCCAGGCCTTGGCGGCGCGGTGGCCAGACTTAGCGTGTTGTCTATCCGCGGGTCCGATGTTGGCTGGGTGGCGCCATCAGGAGGGGCGGCCTAGGTTCCCGCATTGGCTTGAGAGCCGGCAGAGCGCGAGCGGCCGGGCACGGGAAGCCGCAATACCCGTGCCCGGCCGCAGGCGGGCCTTACCGAACTGATGCCGCTGGCGTGCTCACTAGCCGATCAGGTCGTCGAATTCGCCGTCCCGCAGCGCGCTGACCATGGCCCGGACTGCCTCGGCCGGGTAGATAAGCGCCGTGCCGCGCGGGTCGCGCGAGTTTCGCATCGCCACAGTGGCGGAATCGAGGCGAGCGAGTTCGACGCACGCCCCCTGCGAGTTGCTGCGCTGGCTCTTCTGCCAAGCCACGCCCTCGAGGTGCGCGGCAGAGATCCCGTTGTGAATGTCTTGCATCGTTTCTTGTCTCCTGACGCGTTGACTCGGTCCGTTGACCCAGCACCCGCTGCCCACGGCCCCAGCGCGCTGGCGCCAGCCGCCGGTCGCAGCTAGCTCCTATCGATCTCCTGTGCTCCCCGAACTTGCGAAATCGAGCTTATCGCATGCACGTGCATCCGCAAGGGATTTCGCACTCTCATACGCATGACGCATTTGCACGGCCATTGGTTGCGGGTACGTGCGCACCGGGCATCGCGGACACTGCGCGATCACCGCAGGTCCTGACCGGAGACAGCGGTACCCGCTTTCTCCTGCTGCCGACTTCCCCGAAACAGCGGCACAACACATGCCACTCACGCCTACTCTTGATCACGACAGGGCGTAAGGGAATCATATCTGTCCGTAATCGAAATCGTCAGGTATCGCGGCTAAGGCTCGCCGCCGCGTGGCACGGGCTAACGCGGGCCGCTGTGGCCGGCGCCCCCTAGAGGCCGGCCGCGGCTCGCAGCTGATCGGCCCGGTCTGTTCGCTCCCAGGAGAAGTCCGGATCGGTTCGGCCGAAGTGGCCGTAGGCCGCCGTCTGCGAGTAGATCGGACGCAGCAGGTCGAGGCTGGCGATGATCGCCCGCGGCCGCAGGTCGAACACCTCCGTGATGGCGTCCTGGATCCGCTCCACCGGCAGGTGCTCGGTGCCGAAGCACTCCACGAACAGGCCGACCGGCTTCGCCTTGCCGATGGCGTACGCGACCTGCACCTCGCACCGGTCGGCCAGGCCCGCCGCCACCACGTTCTTGGCGACCCAGCGCATCGCGTACGCGGCGCTGCGGTCCACCTTCGAGGGATCCTTGCCGGAGAACGCCCCGCCGCCATGACGGGCCATGCCGCCATAGGTGTCGATGATGATCTTGCGTCCGGTCAGGCCGGCGTCGCCCATCGGGCCTCCGGTCTCAAACCGCCCGGTCGGGTTGACGAGCAGCCGGTACCCGGTCGTGTCGATGTCGAAGCCGGCGATCACCGGCTCCACGACGTAGTCCTTGACGTCCGGGGCGAGCAGTTCCTTCAGGTTGATGTCCGGCGCGTGCTGCGTGGAAACGACAACCGTGTCCAGCCTGACCGGAACCCCCCGATCCCCCGCGTACTCGACGGTCACCTGCGTCTTGCCGTCGGGACGCAGGTAGGGGACCGTGCCGGAACGGCGCACCTGCGCGAGCTGCCTGGCGAGCTTGTGCGCCATCATGATCGGCAGCGGCATCAGCTCGGGAGTTTCCCTGCAGGCGTACCCGAACATCAGGCCCTGGTCGCCGGCGCCCTGCCTGTCGTGGTCGTCGGTGCCCTCGCCCTCGCGGTACTCGAACGCGTCAGACACCCCCTGGGCGATGTCGGGGGACTGCGAGCCGATCGAGACGGACACGCCGCACGACGCCCCGTCGAACCCCTTGGCCGAGGAGTCGTATCCGATCTGCAGGATCTTCTCGCGTATTATGCCGGGTATATCCACGTATGTCTTGGTGGTGACCTCACCCGCCACGTGGACCTGCCCCGTGGTGACCAGCGTCTCCACCGCCACCCGGCTGTCGGGATCGTCCTTGATCATCGCGTCGAGGACGGCATCACTGATCTGGTCGGCCATCTTGTCGGGATGACCTTCCGTAACCGATTCCGAGGTAAACAGCCGACGGGCCACGTTCGTCTCCATCCATAAGTCGCGACCCGCCGAGTCTAGCCGGAAGGAGTCGTCAATGTGGCAGCTCACTAACTTCAGGCGCGCCGCTACAAGCGTGAGCACAATATCGGCGAGCGCGTCCTTGGACCGCCGTGGTACGGGCGTCTGCGTCCCGTCCGCGCCGAGCACGATGGCCTCGTTGTCGCCGCTGCCGAAGCCGCGCCCGTTTCCCACTGGGTTGACCACGAGCAGGTCGCATCCCTTGCGGGCCAGCTTCGCCTGCGCGGCGTTCATGTCTGGGTCGGTCTCGGCCGCGAATCCGACCACCACCTGGTTCGCCGGGCCGTACGCCGCGCGGCGGGCTGACAGGTCGGCCAGAATGTCCGGGTTCTCGGTGAGCGCGATGGGGTCAGGTACCCGGCCGTCCTTCTTGATCTTCGAATCGCTGCGAGTCACCGGGCGGAAGTCGGCGACCGCGGCGGTCATCACGATCGCGTCGGCCGCCGCGGCCTCGGCGAGCATCGCGGCGTGCATGTCGCGCGCCGACACCACCCGGATGACCTCCACCCCGGCGGGGTCGGCGAGTTCCACGTTCGCGGCGACTAGGATCACGTCCGCGCCGCGGGCGATCGCCGACCGGGCGAAGGCGTAGCCCTGCCTGCCCGTGGACCAGTTCCCGAGGAATCGGACCGGGTCGAGTTCCTCGCGCGTTCCGCCCGCGGAGATCAGGACCCTGCGGCCAGCCAGGGCCTGCTCGCGGGCCGGCTGCGCGCCGTTCCGCGCCTGAGCGGAGGCTGGGGAGGCGCCACTGTCCGTTCGGGAGGAAAGAATTGATTCCGCCAGCGCGAACAGTTCGCTTGGTTCGGGCAGCCGTCCCTTGCCCGTGTCCGGGCCGGTCAGCCGGCCGACGGCGGGATCGATGACGATGGCGCCGCGCTCGCGCAAGGTGGCCACGTTGTGCTGGGTGGCCGGGTGCTCCCACATCTCGGTGTGCATCGCGGGCGCGTAGGCGACCGGGCAGCGCGCGGTCAGCAGCGTCGCGGTGAGCAGGTCCGACGCCATGCCGACGGCGGCGCGGGCGAGCAGGTCCGCGGTCGCGGGCGCCACGAGGACCAGATCCGCTGTCTGCCCCAGCCGGACGTGCGGCACCTCGGACACGTCAGACCACGCCTCGGTGGTCACCGGCTCGCCCGACAGCGCCGCCCACGTCGGCTCGCCAACGAAGCGGAGCGCGTCCGGGGTGGGAACGACGCGCACCCGGTGGCCGGCTTCCTTCAGCAGGCGCAGCAGCTCGCATGCTTTGTACGCGGCGATTCCCGCGCCGACGCCAAGGATGACTCGCGCCATGTCGGCCGTGCCTGGGCGGCCGGGAGGCCGGGACGCCGCGCCTCAGGCTTCCGCGGACTCCACCTTGAGGAGCCGCTCGCGGGTCTCGCGCAGGGCGATGGACAGCGGCTTCTCCTGGACGCGCGTCTCAACCAGCGGGCCGACGTACTCAAGCAGGCCCTCGCCGAGCTGCGAGTAGTAGGCGTTGATCTGGCGCGCCCGCTTAGCCGCCATGATCACGAGCTGGTACTTGCTGTCCACGACATCCAAGAGCTCGTCGATCGGCGGGTTGATGATGCCGTCTGCGGACGGGGTCCCTGCCACGTTAGGCCTTCCTCATTGATCGCTGTTAATCAACGTTACCATCTGCCGGCAGACCTCCTGGACGGAAGTGTTCACCAGCGTCACGTCGAACTCGCTGGCCGCGGCGAGTTCTTCCCGTGCTACCGCCAGGCGCCGCTCCACGACCTCGGGTGGCTCGGTACCGCGGGCGGTCAGCCTGCGCACCAGTTCCGCCCAGGACGGGGGCTTAAGGAACACGAACAGGGCGTCGCCCTTGACCGCCTGGCGGACCTGCCGGGCGCCCGCTATGTCGATCTCCAGCAGCGTCGGCACGCCGTGCTCAAGCTGCCGCCGCACCGGTTCCCGTGGGGTGCCGTATTTGTTGCCCGCGAACTCGGCCCACTCCAAAAGCTCTCCGGCCGCCGCCATGCGGTCAAACTCGCGGTCATCCACAAAATGATATTCCCGCCCGTCCACTTCTCCCGGCCGCGGGCTTCGCGTAGTGACGGAAACAGAAATCCAGATCTCCGGGCTGCGGCGGCGAAGTTCCGCGACGACTGTGCTCTTCCCGACCCCGGAGGGTCCGGAGAGCACAGTCAGTCGTGAATTCCTCCGCGCCGCGGGCGCGCCGACGCCGACGGGCGCGGCTCCCCTTGCGGCTACCGCCTCGCGCTCTTTACCGCCGGGCGGGACAGCCATGCCCTCGCGCCCGTGCCGACCGCGTGCGGCGCCGACTGCCAGGTTCAGATATCGGCACCGAACTCCTGCTCGAGGGCCGCCCGCTGGTTCGCTCCGAGGCCGCGCACCCGGCGGGATTCGGCGATGCCGAGCCGCTCCATGATCTGCTTCGCGCGGACCTTGCCGACACCTGGCAGCGACTCGAGCAGGGCCGAGACCTTCATCTTGCCAATGACGTCGTCGGTAGACCCGTCTTTGATGACCTCGGACAGGGTCGTCGCGCCGCGCTTGAGGCGATTCTTCACCTCGGCGCGTTCCTTGCGCGCTATCGCAGCCTTCTGCAAGGCGTCGGCGCGCTGTTGGGGAGTAAGGGGAGGAAGAGCCACTCGGGGTCACCTCGGGTTTCGTCGTGAAAAAGGTTGGACGGGAGGGGAAACTAGCGAGTCAAGCACCCTTTCGGCAACGCGAACCTCCGTTTATGTCATCACAAATCTAAATATATTACTGTACACACTCGACTGATTACTCGACGTAGCCGCAAGCAGGTCCTGGACGTTACTCAGGCTCTCGCACAGTGATAGCCGCGAAATCCGGGGCGCCCGCTGAATGGCTGTCCCGTTTGCCGCACCATATGCCCCCTGTCTATTTCCGAGTTCGTGGCAGTGCGCTGCGCGGGCACCTCGCCGCCCGTCCCGCCGTGTTCCCCGTACCGGGAGCCGGACGCCGCTCCCGCGAGTCAGTCGCGTCCGGCAGCCAGGACGCCGCGCACCCGTCTCGCGCCGCGCCGACGGGTCAACCATACACGCAGGGACGCAACGCTGACATGCTGGCGTAACGGCACATTCCCGCATGCGTGGGGCGGAAACCACGCTCGGCCTAGTCTCCGCTGGCCCGGCGGCCCTCGCGGCCCCGGCGGCCCTCGCGGCCGTTGCGGCTCCGGCGGCCCTCGCGGCCGTTGTAGTCTCAGCAATCCTCGTAATCTCAGCAGCCCCCGTAACCTGGGCGAGCGGGCGAGGCCCGCCGGGTCTGCCCGCGGCATTGCACCCGCTGTCGTCGTCGGCTTCCGCCCGCCGTGTTTCGGCGTCGCACCCGGCCGGCGACGCTGCCAGCCATCCGCGCACTTCATGCGCCGAGCGCGCCGTGCGGCGCATGCCGCATGACATATGCGCTTTATGGGATGTATCGGCTGTTTTTTCCATAATCAAGGATGTTTCGCGCGGGCTCTGTCTTGGTCGGACATTTTACCCACCGCAGCGCTTCCATCACAGACCGGTCCGCTAATTCCTGCAGGTAGTTTCGTCGCACCGAACATCCGTCCGCTCCAGAGCCTAAGCTCACGGTACCAGTGTGACTGCGTTCTACTTATGCCGACTGTCGAGAACGGCGTATGTCTTTATGCGCGGGGCGGGCAGTGGCCAATTTCTGTCCGCGGGTTGCTGTCCGCCGGTTGCTGTCCGCCAGGCGGAACCGGGTCGCGCGGGGAAGGCGGCTCGTCGCGGCCGGGCGGCGGGGCGCGGTCCGGCGCTGCGGCCCGTGCGACCGCCGCTGCGGTTCGCGGCGTCTTTAGCGGTGGGGGCCACGCCGCCAATAGGGTTGCAATGCCAGGAACTTAAGCCGCCCAGCCTGCCAGCGGACAAACCACCCATACCGGGCGCGGTCCGCGGGCGCTGCCCAAGATAGGACCCGAGCGGCATCCGGAAATCGGTATAAAACGGGCAATAAAGCTGCGGCCCGGGTCCTAAGTTCCCAACGCCGTCCCACTATCTGAGACGCCCGCCGGACAGCCGCCCGGGCCCCGGCCAGCCTGCCACGCCCTTGCCGCACTGCTCACACGCACATCAGCTGACCAGGTGACATGCACCCGAGGGAGCGGAGCGGCGACACAGCCCCTTAACTTCCCGAGATTGGTGCCACCACCGGGCCGCAGCCGCCACACCGGTTTTCCGGTCGATCTTGGACCGGCTCCACTGCCGCTGGATCGTCGGCCGAAGTGGCGCCAAGGCCCCACCAAGGGTGCCGCGAGCCCGGAGAACGCACGATTGAGATGATCGAGTTGGACCGGGCTTCTCCGACGTCGGCCGGATTGACGAGACCTCCGTCCGGTCCCTTGCGGCCGGGCGCTCGCTGCATGTCTACCCCGGAGGGCGGGCTGCTACCGGATGGCGCAATCGGTGACTTCAAAGACTGCGCGGGTCTTGAAGATCTAGCCCCGTGGCCGCTCCGATGCGGGGTCGTACATCGGGCGCAATGATGCACGCGCGGGTATTCGCTCGGTTGCTATCTCGATCTCGTATGCTCCTGCGGTGTACCATGCCGGTCCGGTTCCCGATGCTGGGGCGGTGACGTAGCCGAGGCCGACGGTGCGGCCGAGCGTGTGGCCATAGGCCGCGGAACACAGCTGGCCTACGAGAACGCCGTCTCGGTAGATTGGCTCGTCGTGGTAGGCAAGCGCGTCCGGGTCTTCTATGGCAAATTGAACGAGACGTCGCGCTGGTCCGCGCTCTCGCTGCCTCGCTAGCTCTTCTCGTCCAATGAAACCGCCGGACTTCTCCCACGCGATCGCGAAGCCAAGTCCCGCTTCTAGCGGCGTGTCCCTCCTGGCGATGTCATGGCCCCAGCTCCGGTAGGCCTTCTCGAGCCGCAAGGAGTTGAGAGCGTGGTAGCCCGCGTGGAGCAGTCCGAATTCGGCGCCCGCCTCGACCAGCGTGTCGTAGATGTGCACGGCAAAGTCGGCTGGTATTAGCAG
>JASHPP010000192.1 GCA_030038035.1 Trebonia sp. | reverse complement strand
CGCAAGGAGGTCTCACCCGTGGAGGGTGTCCGAAGTGCCGAAGCCGTCATAGACAACGGCGAGTTCGGCGTTCATACCATCAGGTTCGAGACGGGCCGGCTGGCCCGTCAGGCCGCGGGCTCCGCCCTGGTCACCCTTGATGGCGAGACCGTGGTGCTTTCCGCCACCACGGCGTCCAGGCAGCCCAAGGAGGGCCTGGATTTCTTCCCGCTCACGGTCGACGTGGAAGAGCGGATGTACGCGGCGGGCCGGATACCCGGCTCGTTCTTCCGCAGGGAGGGCCGTCCGTCCGAGGACGCGATCCTGACCTGCCGGCTCATCGACCGGCCGCTGCGCCCGTCCTTCGTCAAGGGCCTGCGCAACGAGATCCAGATCGTCGCGACGATACTCGCGCTCGACCCGCAGCACCTGTACGACGTGGTGGCGATCAACGCCGCGTCCATGTCCACCATGCTGGCGGGCCTGCCGTTCTCCGGTCCCATCGGCGGCGTCCGGGTCGCGCTGATCAAGGGTCAGTGGGTGGGGTTCCCCGCGCATGAGCAGCTTGCCGAGGCCACCTTCGACATGGTGGTCGCCGGCCGGGTCCTTGATTCCGGCGAAGGCGGGGACGGCGACGTGGCCATCATGATGGTCGAGGCCGAGTCCACCCCCGAGACGCTCAGGCTGCTCGCCGACGAGGCCAGCGGCGCGGTCGCGCCGACCGAGGACACGGTCGCCGAGGGCCTGGAAGCCGCCAAGCCGTTCATCAAGATCTTGTGTGCGGCGCAGCAGCGGCTCGCCGACGCCGAGGCCAGCGCGAGCACAGAGTCCCCGGCGTTCCGCGACTACGCGCAGGCGCAGTACCCGGTGTTCGCCGATTACCAGCAGGACACCTACGACGCGGTCGCGCACGAGGTCTCCGACGAACTGGCCAAGGCGCTGACGATCGCGGGCAAGCACGACCGCGAGGCCGAGCAGGACCGGGTGAAGGCCCTGGCGCAGGAACGGCTCGCCGAGCACTTCGGCGAGGAAGGCCGCGAGAAGGAGATCAGCGCGGCCTTCCGGAGCCTGACCAAGAAGCTGGTCCGCGAGCGGATCATCAGGGACGGCCTGCGCATCGACGGCCGCGGCCTCACCGACATCCGGCCGCTGGCCGCCGAGGTCGGCGTGCTGCCCCGGGTGCACGGCAGCGCGCTGTTCGAGCGCGGCGAGACCCAGATCCTCGGCGTCACCACGCTGAACATGCTGCGCATGGAGCAGATGATCGACACGCTCAACCCTGAGCGCACCAAGCGCTACATGCACAACTACAACATGCCGCCGTACTCGACGGGCGAGACCGGCCGGGTCGGGTCGCCGAAGCGCCGCGAGATCGGCCATGGCGCGCTCGCCGGGCGCGCGCTGATCCCCGTGCTGCCGACGCGCGAGGAGTTCCCGTACGCGATCAGGCAGGTCTCAGAGGCGATCGGCTCGAACGGCTCGACCTCGATGGGGAGCGTCTGCGCCTCGACGATGTCGCTGCTCAGCGCGGGCGTGCCGCTGAAGGACATGGTCTCGGGCATCGCGATGGGCCTGATCAACGAGGGCGGCCAGTACGTCACGCTCACCGACATCCTCGGCGCCGAGGACGCGTTCGGCGACATGGACTTCAAGGTGGCCGGCACCGAGCAGGTGGTCACCGCGCTGCAGCTCGACACCAAGCTGGACGGCATCCCCGCCTCCGTGCTCGGCGCCGCGCTGAAGCAGGCCCGCGCCGCGCGGCTGACGATCCTTGGCGTGATGCGCGAGGCGATCAGCGAGCCGGGCGAGATGTCGCCGTACGCCCCGCGGATCATCACGCTGAAGGTCCCGGTGGACAAGATCGGTGAGGTCATCGGCCCGAAGGGCAAGATGATCAACTCGATCCAGGATGAGACGGGCGCCGAGATCACGATCGAGGACGACGGCACGATCTATGTCGGCGCGACCGACGGCCCGTCCGCCGAGGCCGCCAGGTCGGCGATCAACGCCATCGCCAACCCGCACGTCCCCGAGGTCGGCGAGCGGTTCCTCGGCACGGTCGTGAAGACGACGACGTTCGGCGCGTTCCTGTCGCTGCTGCCGGGCAAGGACGGGCTGCTGCACGTCACGCAGATCCGCAAGCTGCACGGCGGCAAGCGGATCGAGAACATCGACGACGTGATCCATGTCGGCGACAAGATCCAGGTCGAGATCCGCGAGATCGACGACCGCGGCAAGCTGTCGCTTGTCCCGGTCGAGGTGCTTGAGCGGGAGGCGGCCGGCGAGGACCTGTCAGGCGGGGAGTCGCACGGGGACCGCGGCGAGCGCGGGGACCGCGGCGACAGGCCGCCGCGCGACCGCGGCGACCGTTACGACCGCGGCGACCGGGGTGACCGTGGGGAGCGAGGGGAAGGCGACGGTTCCCGCCGCATCCGGCACCGCTCTCGTGGGCACCACGAATAAATGGGTACCGAACGGACCGTTAGTTCCCCTGAAGCCGCCAGCCAGTCTGCGGTGCGCACGTCGGTCCTCCCGGGCGGCCTGCGCGTGGTCTCGGAGTTCCTGCCCGCGGTGCGGTCGGTGGCGCTGGGCATCTGGGTCGGCGTCGGGTCGCGGGACGAGGACACCGCGCATGCGGGCGCGACGCACTACCTGGAACACCTGCTGTTCAAGGGCACGCGCAAGCGGACCGCGCTGGATATCTCGTCCGAGATGGACGCCGTGGGCGGTGAGATGAACGCGTTCACCGCCAAGGAGTACACGTGCTACTACGCGCGGGTGCTCGACGCCGACCTGCCGCTGGCGATCGACGTGCTGTCCGACATGGTGACCGCGTCGCTGATCGCGCCGCGCGATGTCGACGCCGAGCGGAACGTCGTGCTCGAAGAGATCGCCATGAACGAGGACGACCCCGCGGACTCGGTGCACGAGGCGTTCACCACGCACCTGTTCGGGGACACGCCGCTCGGCCGGCCGATCCTGGGGACCGTCGACTCGATCAACGCGATCACCAGGGAGCAGATCTACGAGCACTACGTCGCCCGCTACACGCCACCGCACCTCGTGGTGGCCGCGGCCGGCAACCTGGACCACGACGTTCTGGTGGCCGGCATCCAGGCGGCGTTCGGCCCGGTGCTCGCCGACGCCGACGCTGCCGAGCCCGCCCCGCCGCGGCTGCGCGGCTCCGGCGGCCTGTGGGACGGCTACGGGCCGGCGGCCGGGACAGGCGTGAAGCTGGTGTCGCGGTCAATCGAGCAGGCCAACCTCGTGCTCGGCTGCGAGGGGCTGGCCAGGACCGACGAGCGAAGGTTCGCGCTCGGCGTGCTCAACGCGGCGCTCGGCGGCGGCATGTCGTCCCGGCTGTTCCAGGAGGTCCGGGAGAAGCGCGGCCTGGCGTACTCGGTCTACAGCTTCTCCGCCCAGCACGCCGACACCGGGCTGTGGGGGATCTACGTGGGCTGCCTGCCGTCCAAGGCCGACGAGGTGCTGTCGATCTGCGCCGACGAGATAGCCAAGGTCGTCGCGGGCGGGCTGTCCGACGCCGAGCTGCAGCGCGGCAAGGGCCAGGTCCGCGGCGGGATCGTGCTCGGCCTTGAGGACCCGTCCTCGCGGATGACCCGGCTCGGCAAGTCCGAGCTGGTCTACCCCAGGCTCGAGCCGGTCGACGAGGTGCTCGCCGCCGTCGAGGCGGTCACCCACGACGACGTGCGCGCGATCGCCGCCGACGTGCTGACCCGGCCGAAGGCGCTGGCCGTCGTCGGCCCCTTCGACGATGCGGACGCCTTCACGGGTTCGCTCGGCTAGCCCGGGAGGCCAGCGATGATCGGCGTCGGC
Source organism: Trebonia sp. (assembly GCA_030038035.1). The sequence goes on along the minus strand of JASHPP010000192.1, from coordinate 12,120 downwards.
GTGCTGGGGGCCCGAGGGCGGATGGGCCGCGAGGTATGCGCGACCGTCGAGGCCGCGCCGGACATGCGGCTCGCGGCGCAGGTCGACCACGGCGACGGGCTCGACCCGCTGGCCGGCTGCGACGTCGTCGTGGACTTCACCCACCCCGGCGCGGTGATGGACAACCTGCGCTGGTGCGTCGGGCACCACCTGACCGCCGTCGTCGGCACCTCCGGGTTCGGCGATGACCGGCTGGCGCAGGTGCGGTCCTGGACGGAAGCGGTTCCCGGCGTCCGGGTGCTTGTCGTGCCCAACTTCTCGATCGGCGCGGTTCTCATGATGCGGTTCGCCGCCCAGGCGGCCCGGTTCTTCGAGTCCGCCGAAGTCATCGAGCTGCATCACGCGTCCAAGCTGGACGCGCCGTCGGGGACCGCGCTGCGGACGGCGGGGCTGATCGGCGAGGCCAGGGCCAAGGCCGGGCTCGGCGCGCCGCCGGACGCCACCGAGCGGCAGCTGGCCGGCGCGCGCGGCGCGTCGGTCGACGACGTGCACGTGCACTCGGTCCGGCTGGCGGGGCTGGTCGCGCGCCAGGAGGTGCTGTTCGGCGGGCACGGGGAGACGCTGACGATCAGGCACGATTCGCTGGACCGTGCCTCCTTCATGCCAGGCGTGCTGCTCGCGGTCCGCGGCGTGGCGTCGCTGCCGCCCGGCCTGACCGTCGGCGTCGAGCCGCTGCTCGGACTCGACGAGGTTCCGTGACCGCCGCGGCGGGCGCGTAGTCTCGCGGGTATGTGCCGCAGCATCAAGACCCTGCGCCCGCCCTACGCGGACCAGGTGACCGACTCCGACATCCGCGCCGCCGCCCTCCAGTACGTGCGGAAGATCAGCGGATTCCGGGCGCCCGCCGCCCGCAACGCCGCCGCCTTCGAGGCGGCCGTCGACGAGATCACCGCCGCGACAGGCCGGCTGCTCGCCTCGCTCGAGGTGCGCCAGGCCAAGGTGTTATCCCGGTCACGGCATGCCACGGGCGCTTGCGGGTAGTCACTAGTCATGGGGGTCATGCGGCTTATCCTCAACATCATCTGGCTGATCCTGTGCGGGTGGTGGATGGCGATCTTGTACTTTCTCGCGGGGATCATCTGTTTCGTCCTGATCATCACGATCCCGTTCGGGATCGCCGCGTGGCGGATCGCCGCGTACGTGCTCTGGCCGTTCGGCCGGTCGATAGTCTGGCGGCGCGACGCGGGCATCGCGTCGGTGATCGGCAACGTCATCTGGATCATCCTGATCGGCTGGTGGCTCGCGATCGGCCACCTGACCAGCGGCATCGCGCTGTGCCTGACGATCATCGGCATCCCGCTCGGCCTGGCCGACTTCAAGATGATCCCGATCTCGCTCGTGCCGCTCGGGGTGCGGATCGTCCCGTCAGGCGAGCTGTACCCCGGCTACCACGGCGCCGCCGCCTACTGACCTCCTGGCGGCGGGTCCTTCCGCGCGTACTCCTCGTCGTCATGGAAGTGCCGCGCCCATCGGCGGCCGTCAAGCATGCTCAGCACCCTAATGTGGCGGATCTCGAGCACGAACAGCACCAGGGCGGTCGCCGCCCCGGCGACCAGCAGCCGCCCCTGGCCGGCCGCGGCGCCGATCGCGGTGGCGGCGAAGATGGCGGCCGCGGTGGTCAGGCCCATCACGACCTGCTGCCCGCCGAGCGCCTGGTGGAGCACCAGGCCGCCGCCGATGAAGCCGATCCCGGTGATCGCGCCCGCCAGCACGTTGGGCGCGCCGTGCGCCGCGATGATCCCGATGACGCCGGCGCCCGTGCCGACCAGGGCGAAGACCCGGTCTCCGGTCGGCGCGCCGCGCAGGTCCCGCTCGAAGCCCAGCAGGTAGGTAAGCGCCATGGCGATGACCAGGTGACCAGTGTCGGCCCAGCTCAGTGCCATCACCCGGCCCCGCGGACCGTCGGCACGTAGACGGCGCCGCCGTAGGACGCGGCCGCGCCGGAACCCCGGGCAGTGACGGCGGCAGCCACCCGTAGGGCCATGGGCGGGGGCAGGTAGCCGGGCACGGCGGACGGCGGGACGAACCGGAACTCGTCGAGTTCCGCCTCCTGCAGCACGATGGCCGACGGGTCGGCGAGCACGCCGCCGTCGAAGACGAACGCGATCATCGGCCTCGGGCGCGGCCCTTCCGGGGCGACCCAGTCGACGGCAAGCAGCGGGCCCACGGGCACGTCGATGCCGAGTTCTTCGCGCACCTCCCGCGCGCAGCCGGCGTGCGGGGGCTCACCGTCTTCCAGGATGCCGCCCGGCAGCGACCAGTGCGCGCGATAGTTCGGCTTGACCAGCAGCACTTCCCCAGCTGGCGCGCTGATCAGCGCCGCCGCCGTCCCGTACGCGGTCGGCAGCGACGCGTACCACACGGCCTCGTCGGTGAACGTCACGCCGCCAGACTAACCGGTAGTAGCCTTTCCCCATGGGGATGGACGAGGAAAGCCGGGTGGAGGTCATCGTCACGACCGACACGTCCGGCGCGCCGCACAAGGCCGGCGAAAGCAAGCTGTACGTGATGTTCGATGCCGCCAAGCCAGAGGCCGGCAAGCTGTATTTCACCGAGGCGGAGTGGGACGCGTTCGTGCTCGGCGTGAAGGACGGCGAGTTCGACCTCGACGAAGACGGGAACCTGCCGCCGCTGCCTGAGCCGCGTACCTGACCGCGTCACCAGAGCGCGGCCTGCGCGGCCCCGGCCTGCGCGCCCAGCGCCCCTTCGTGGCGCAGCAGCCACTCCTTGCGGTCCAGGCCCCAGCCGTAGCCGGTCAGCGATCCGTCCGCGCCGATCACGCGGTGGCAGGGCAGGATGATCGAGATCGGGTTGCGCCCGTTGGCCAGCCCGACCGCGCGCGCGGCCACCGGGGACTTGCCGAGCGCGGCGGCGATCTGCCCGTAACTGACCGTCTTGCCGTAGGGGATGCCGGCGAGTTCTTCCCACACGGCGAGGGAGAACCGCGTGCCGCGCGGCGCGAGCGGCAGGTCGAACTCGGTGCGCTCGCCGGCGAAGTATCCGGCGAGCTGCTCGGCCGCCGCGGCGAACCCGCCGCGGCGGCGGATCCACCCTGGCCGGATCGCGGCGGAATGCTCGCCCGCGTCCAGCAGGTACAGCCCGCTCAGCGCGCGGTCGCCGCCGGTCAGCAGCAGCCGGCCCACGGGGGAGTCGATGACGTCGTATTCGGTCGGCGCGGCGGGAACCACGTCGGCCGGCAGGAACGGGGTGATCATGGTGAGGTTGCCCCTTGCGGTGTCGGTTGTTCGATGTAAGCCCACAGGTGGTGCAGCGCGTAGGAGCGCCACGGGTGCCAGCGCTCCGCCGCCGCGGCGGCGCCGTCGGCGGCACCGAGCCGGCGCAGTGCCCGCACCGCGCCCGCGTCCGACGGCAGGAACGTGTCGGGGTCGGACAGCGCGCGCATCCGGATGTAGGACGCGGTCCACGGGCCGATGCCCGGCAGCGCGAGCAGCCTGGCGGTCGCCTGGTCGCGGTCCGCGCCCGGGTGCAGCCGGATGTCCCCTGACGCGAGCGCCGCGGCCAGTCCCACGAGCGCCGCGGCGCGCGAGCGCGGCACCGGCAGCGCGGCGGGGTCCGCCGCGGCGATCGTCGCCGCGTCAGGGAACAAGTGCGTCAGCGACCCGCTGGGTGCCGACAGCGGCTTGCCGTATTCGGCGGCCAGCCGCGCCCCGAGCCGCCGCGCGGCGGCGACGGAGACCTGCTGGCCGAGGACGGCCCGCAGCGCGACCTCGCCGCCGTCCACGTGCCCGGGCGAGCGCCGTCCCGGGCAGGCCCGCGCCAGCGGTCCGAGGACGCTGTCGCGGGCCAGGCAACACGAGACGGCGACCGGGTCCGCGTCCAGGTCGAGCAGGCGCCGGCACCGCTGCACCGCGGCGGTGACGTCACGCAGGTCATCAAGCTCAAGATCGCACTCCACGAAGCTCGCCGCGGGAGCCGGGCGCAGCGAGAGGATGCCGGGACCGTTCGGGAGAGCGATTGTCCTCCTGTATGCGCCGGCGGTCACCTCTTCCACCCCGGGGATCGCGCGCGCGGCGAGGAAGCCGAACATCCGGCCGATGTCGATCGGCGGCCGGTACGGCAGGCGCAGGCGTATCACGCCAGGCGGCGCGGGCGCGGCGTGCCTGGCCGCGCGCTCGCGCAGCAGGGTCGGCGGCGTGTCGAAGACCGCCAGCATCGTCGCGTTGAACTGGCGGATGCTGGCGAAGCCGGCCGCGAACGCGATGTCGCCCATCGGCAGCTTGGTCGTCTCGGCCAGGATCCGGGCGGTCTGCGCCCGCTGCGCCCGCGCGAGCGCGAGCGGGCCGGCGCCGAGTTCCCCCGTCAGCAGGCGGCGGACCTGGCGCTGCTCGTAGCCCAGCTGGCTGGCCAGGCCGCCGACCCCCGCGCGGTCCACGATGCCGTCGGCGATCAGCCGCATCGCGCGGGCGGTGACGTCCGCGCGGACGTTCCATTCCGGCGAGCCCGGGGACGCGTCCGGGCGGCATCGCTTGCAGGCACGGAATCCGGCCTCCTGCGCGGCCGCGGCCGTCGAGTAGAACCGGACGTTCGCCTGCTTCGGCGTGATGGCCGGGCAGGACGGGCGGCAGTAGATGCCCGTGCTGAGCACGGCGGTGAAGAACACCCCGTCGAACCGCGCGTCCTTGCTGGCCGCGGCCTGGTAGCGCTGCTGGTCGTCCATCACGGTTACCACTGTGCCACCCGCCACGGGGTGACTCTAGCGGAAATCGGACATCGTGGCCCCTTGGGCTGGGCGCGCGCGTATGCGACGCTATCGGTTGGCATCGCCGATTTTTCCGCGTGGGGGTCACCGATGCGCGTTGTTCTGCCCTGGGGCCGGCTGGCGGTCGCCGGCGCGGCGGCGGTCGCCTTGGCCGTGGCGCTGGCGGGGGGCGCCGCCGCGCAGCCGGCGGCGCCCGCGCCCGCCGCGGCGCACGAGGCGTTCCGGCTGTCGGACATCAGGCACGTGTGGGTCATCGAGCTTGAGAACGAGGGGTACACGCAGAGCTTCGGCGACTCGGCGGCCGACCCGTACCTGGCGCGGACGCTGCCAAGCGAGGGCGCGCTGCTGACGAACTTCTACGCGATCGGGCACAACAGCGCGGACAACTACATCGCGCAGATCTCCGGCCAGGCGCCCAACGTGCTCACCCAGGCGGACTGCCCGGTCTGGGTGCCGCTGCCCGACGACATCGTGGGCCCCTACCACCAGGTGCTCGCACCCGAAGGCGGGTGCGTCTTCCCCGCGTCGGTCCCGACGCTGGGCAACCAGCTGTCGGACGCGGGGCTGACCTGGAAGGCGTACCTGGAGGACATGGGGAACGACCCGGCCCGCGACCGGACGGTGGCCACCGCGCAGGGCCCGGCGTGCGGGCACCCGGCCACGTGGGGGGCCGATCACACCGAGGACGCGACCAAGACCGACCAGTACGCGGCGCGGCACGAGGGGTTCATGTTCTTCCGTTCGGTGACCGCGAACGTCAAGTACTGCGCGGCGCACGTCCTGTCGCTGCGGCCGCTGCCGTCCGACCTGTCGGCCGCCGCGAGCACGCCGGCGTTCTCGTGGATCACGCCCAACCTGTGCGACGACGGGCACGACGTGCCCTGCGTGACCGGCCAGCCCGGCGGGCTGCCGCAGATCGACAAGTTCCTGGCCCACTGGGTGCCGCTGATCATGGCCTCGCCCGCCTACAAGGACGGCGGACTGATCCTGATCACGTTCGACGAGGGCAGCACGGACGCGGCGTGCTGCGGGGAGTCGAGCGGGGTCAGCTCCTCGCACCCGAACACCCCGCTGCCCGGCATCGGCGGGCCAGGCGGCGGCGACGTCGGGCTGGTGGCGCTGTCCCCGTTCATCAGGCCGGGCACGGTGTCGGCCGTGGACTACAACGACTACTCGATGCTGCGCACGATCGAGGACATCTTCGGCCTGTCGCACCTGGGCGACGCGGCGATGCCGCAGGTGAAGTCGTTCGGCACGGACGTGTTCACCGGCTAGCCGTCGCCACGCGAGGCGGCTCAGGTCTGCAGGGGCACAAGCTCGCGGGCGAAGCCGGCGACGAATGACTCGAACGACCCGGCCGAATCAGCGCCGGACGCCGGCCGGACGACGAACTTGCTCAGCCCGGCGGCCACGTACGCCTCGATTCCGCGGCGGGCGCCGGCCCACCCGTCAAGGACGAGCGACGCGGGGTCCGTCCCCGGCCGCCGCTGCCCGATCGAGGCGAGCAGCCCGGCCGGCAGCCCGTCAAGCCCGGGCAGCGCGACCGGCAGGCTGATCCCGAAGTGGTCGGGGTCCACCTCCCGCCCCGCCCCGGCCGCGGCGTCCTGGATGACGCGCACCGCGGCGGCGGCCTCGGCCGGGGTGAGCAGCGACCCGAGCCAGCCGTCCGCGAGCCGCCCCACCCGCCGCAGCCCGGCGGGCGCGGACCCGCCAAGCCAGATGTCAAGCGGCTTGCCAGGCGGCGGCCCCACCGACGCGCCCGACACCGAAAAGAACCGCCCGGTGAACGACACCGAAGACGACGTCAGCAGCTGCCGCAGCAGGACGAGCGCCTCGTCGAAAACCGCCGCCCGCTCCCCGGCCGGCACGGGGAACAGGTCCCGCTCGGCGGCGGCCGCGGGCCGCAACCCGAACACCGGCAGCACCCGCCCCGGCGCGAGCCCCGCCAGCGACGCGAGCTGCTTGGCCACGAGCACCGGGTGCCGTCCGGGCAGCACGGAGATCCCGCTGCCCGCCTTCAGCCGCCGTGTCCGGGCCAGCGCGAACGCGATCGCGGTGAACGGCTCGACCGTCGGCCCGTACACGTGCTCGGGTACCCAGAGCGAGTCGATCCCTGCCGCCTCGAGCAGGTCGACGGCCGCGGCGAAGCGGGACGGCTCCGCGCTGGCACCGAGGGAGATTCCGATCCGGACTTTCATTTTTTATCCCGAACGCCAGGTGGCGCCTGTTCAGACCCGCCAGAAATCGTAGGGGTCGCGGCCGGCCTTGAAGCCCGCGGCCTCGACCACGTCGACCGCGAGCTTGAAGCGGTCGCCGACCCGCCGCGGCAGGTGCGCGTCGCTGCCGAACGACACCGCCGTCCCGCCCTCGGCCCGCCACCACTGCACCATGGCGACCGAAGCCAGCGGGGTCTTCGTGTTGATCTCGAGCACCCGCCCGGTCTGCGCGAGCGCCCGCATTACCCACCGGTACTCCTCCTCGAAGTCCTCCTCCCTGAACAGGTGCGGCCCCTTAGGCCAGTAGCGGCGGGGAAAGTCGACGTGCGCGAGCACCTCGAACAGGTCGCTGTCCTCGATCAGCCGCAGGATCTCCGCGAAGTAGTACCCCATCACGTCGTGGTCGGGCATCGAGCCGAACAGCGCGTCGGCCGCCACGAGCTTTCCCTTGTAGGGGACGGCGTGCACCGACCCGAGCACGCGGTCGAAGGCCTGGCCGCGCACGATCGCGCCCGCGCTCGCCGCGAACAGGTGCGCCTCCCCGGCCTCGACGCCAGACAGGATGCGCAGCTCAGGAAAGCGCTCCCGGCACTCCTGCACGGCGGCAAGGTAGCCGGTGACGTCCAGCGGCTTGATCCGGCTCCACCAGCGCGCGTCGGTCGCGACGCCGGCGATCGCGTCGCCCTCGCGGCCGGCGGTGAACTCCAGGTGCTCAGTGAACGCGATCGCCGGCAGCCCGATGGCCAGGGCCTGCTCGCAACTGCGGGTCATCGACGCCTCATGCGAGGTGTCGTACGACCATTCCGTGTGTACGTGATTGTCCGCAGGCAGCACGCTGCTAATTCTTTCATGCCAAGGTCACGCCCCCGCGCCCGCGCGTCCCCCCGCCCGCGCGCGTCCCCCGGCGGTCGCGCGTCCCCGTCCCCCGCGGTCGCGCGTCCCCCGCGAGCACCCGCCGTCACTTGCGGCGCCCCAGCACCTCCGGCGCAAGCATCCTCCGTCACACAGGCCCCTCCCGTCCACTTCGCACACTCCTTGCATGGACAAATCGCCCAAAACGGACCCGCAAAAGGTAACAGAGTGTGCGAAGTCGCATGAACGGCACGTAGCGACCGGGCAGGAGTGGGCCGGCTCCTACCAGCGGTCGTCGCGTGGCGGGGCTGACGTGATGACGTAGACCTCGCCGGAACTGGGCGGGCCCTGCGGGTCCGGGCCGGCACCTGGAAAGCCCGGCGTGCCGTAGCCGCCGCGACCCTCGGCGGGCAGTCCGCCGGCGGTGCCGCCGGACTCGCCGTGGGACGCGCCCGAGCCGCCGGCAGGCAACGCGACCTGGCCCTTCTTCCCTGACCTGATCAGCTTCCCCCAGCGCTCTTCCCACTCGGCGGCATCGCCGCCGCAGGACTTGACGTAGGCGATGAGCACCGGCAGCGTGGGCAGCCTGAGCCCGCCCGCCGCCGAGGCCAGCGTCCGCATCGTGTAGTGCGACTTCTCCGCCATCTCGGGATAGTCAAGCCCGGCCTTGGAGCGCAGCACGCGCAAGTCGCGGGCGAACGCGGCGACGTTGTCCGCTTCTATCGAGGCGATCGCGCCCTTGCCGGTCGGCGGCGGATCGGGCAGCGCGCTGTCGCGTTGCCTGATGAGCGGGCCCGCGTTCTGCCACGCGCCGGTGTCATGGGGGCCGGGGTGCGTGGCGCCGCCGGGCGAGGGCTCGCCGAGCCGTCCGCTGCCAGGCCGCCGCTGCTCCTGGCCTGACCGCTGACCCGGCCCCGACCCCGGCCAGCCGGATCCCTGGTCCCCGCCGGGTTCCCATCGGCCGGTGCCCGCCCTGTCGGGGCGCTGGCGGTACTGGTCAGGACCGGGCTGTCCCGGCCCGTACTGGCCGGGAGGGTAGTAGCCGGGGCCGCCGCCTGGCTGCCCGGGACCCGCCTGCCCCGGTCCCATCGGCCCGGGACCAGCCCAATCCCTCGGCGGCTGGCCGTACCCCGGACCTGGCGCGCCGCGTCCCCGCGGGTCGGGCTCCTGGCCGAAGTGGCCGGCTCCCCGGCCGTACCGGTAGCCGCCAGGAGCGTACGGGTCCGCGCCAGGATGGGGCTGTGCAGCGGGACCATAGGGACCCGCCCCCGGTCCGTACTGCCCAGGGCCGTACTGACCAGGGCCGTACTGGCGGCCCCGCACGTACTGCCCCGGGCCGTAGTGCTCAGAACCGGGCTGCCCCGGCCAGCTCTGCCCGGGGCCGTACTGCGCAGAACCCGGCTGCCCGGGGCCGTACTGCTCAGCACCCGGCTGCCCGGGGCCGTACTGTCCCTGTCCGTAGTGGCCGGGCTCATGCTGGGCGGATCCGTGGTGCCCAGGTCCGTAGTGGGGCGTCCCCGGCCCGTACTGCTGCCCCTGGCCCGGCTGCCCTGGCCCGAACCCGGCGTCAGGCCGGCCAGGCCACCCCGCTGGCTGCCAGGGGTCTTGCCCGTCGGCGCTCGGGGCGCCCCCGCCCGGCTGCGGACCGTGGAACCCGCTAGTTTGCGGTCGCGGGCGCGGGCCACGCGGGGGAGTGGGGCGGGCACCTCCGGGAACCCACGGTTCGTTCGGGATGAAAGCCGAATCGGCCGCGGGGGGGCGCGGACGGTTCGCGCCCATCGGCCGGTACCGGCCCGCGGCCGGGCGCGGCCTCGGCCGGCCGGGGCCTGGCGGTGCGTCCTCCGTGGCGGCCCCCTGCCACGGGCGGGCGTAGGCGAACTGCTCTCGTGGTCCCCCCTGCCGGGACGGCCGGGGCGGGAACCCCGGGCGGGGCGGCGAGGTTCGGTCCGGGCGCGAGCGCGGCGGGCCGGCGGGGAATTCTGCCGAGCGGGGGCTTCCCCCAGCGTAGGCACGGTAACCGGGGTCGACGGAATAGGCGCCCGCGTCCAGGTACGCGTCGTACCCGTAACCGTCCGCGTAGCCGTCGCCATCGGGATACCCGCCGTCCGCGGCCCGGCTCTGCGTGCCCCGGCCGGGTCCGCTGTCCCGACGATTCACCCGGTACCTCCTGGACACTGACCTGCTCGGCGTGGCAGCGGCGGCCATCCGCTGCGCATGTTGAGCACCGACTGGTCGGCGTCTGGAACCAGCCTGTGGCACTCGCCCCCCATACGAGTGTAGGCGGGCGGGGCCGTGCGGACGGTCGCAGCCGGACAATTGCCCCGGTTCGACCACCTTTATTTCGGCGGGCGGCGGCCGTGAGTCCTGCTGGTGCGACGTTAGCGGAGCAGGTTACCCTTGGTAGCAAGGCACGAGCATTTTGCCCGGGCCAACGGCTTTTGCGGCGCACGGGCGCCGCTCGGGAAGTTCGCCTGCGGAGCGGCCATGCTGGCATGGATCGTCTGGCTGATCGTGGCGGCGGTGCTCGGCGTGGCCGAGCTGATGACCACCACGTTCGCGCTTGGCATCATCGCGGTGGGCGCGCTGGTGGCCGCCGGGGTTGGTGCGCTGCATGTCGCGCTGCCCTTCCAGTTGCTCGCGTTCGTGGTGGCGTCGGGGGCGGGGCTCGGCTTCGTCCTTCCGATCGCAAGGCGTCATATCAAGCAGCCCCCGCTGCTCAAGACCGGCCCGGCCGCCCTCGTCGGGCGGTCCGCCAGCGTGCTCGAAGAGGTCACCGGGCAGAGCGGGCGAGTCCGCATCGGCGGTGAGGTGTGGTCGGCGCGCTCCTACGACGAGACCCTCGTCATCCCCGTCGGCCACATGGTCGATGTCATGCAGATCGAGGGCGCTACCGCCCTCGTTTACCCCCGGGAGTAGCCATGGCCGTAATCCTCGCGGAGATCATCATTGCCGTGGTCATCGCCCTCGTCGTCCTGGTGACGGTGATGCGGTCGATCCGCATCGTTCCGCAGGCGCGCGCGCGGAACGTCGAGCGCTTCGGGCGCTACAGAAAGACGCTCGAGCCAGGGATGAACTTCATCATCCCGTTCGTGGACCGGGTCAAGCCCCTGATCGACCTGCGGGAGCAGGTGGTCTCGTTCGCGGGGCAGCCGGTGATCACCGAGGACAACCTGGTCGTGCAGATCGACACCGTGCTGTTCTTCCAGGTGACGGACCCGAAGGCGGCGGACTACGAGATTGTCAACTACATCCAGGCGATCGAGCAGCTCACCGCCACGATGCTGCGCAGCGTGATCGGATCGATGGACCTGGAGCAGACGCTGACGTCGCGCGACAAGATCAACACGCTGCTGCGCGGGGTTCTCGACGATGCGTCAGGTAAGTGGGGGATCCGCGTCACCCGCGTGGAGATCAAGGCGATCGACCCGCCGAAGTCGGTCAAGGACGCGATGGAAAAGCAGATGCGCGCCGAGCGCGAGAAGCGCGCCGCGATCCTCACCGCCGAGGGGACCAGGCAGTCTGCGATCCTGACCGCCGATGGCGACAAGCAGAGCGCCATCTTGCGCGCCGAGGGCGACAAGCAGGCCTCGATCTTGCGCGCCGAAGGCCAGGCGCAGGCGATCTCGCACGTGTTCCAGTCGATCCACCGCAACGACCCGGATCCGAAGCTGCTCGCCTACCAGTACCTGCAGACGCTGCCGCAGCTAGCCCAGGGGGCAGGCAACACGTTCTGGGTCATCCCCAGCGAGGTGACGACCGCGCTGAAGGCGGTGACATCGGCGTTCAGCGGAGCGGCAGCCGGGGACGGGCCGGCCGGCGGGGGTTCCGGCGCGGCCGAACCCGCGGCCGAACCCGCCGTCGCCGATGCCGTCGCCGTTGACGCGGGCGCGGGCGAGGGTGCCGCGGTCACCCCTGCCGCGCCGGCCGCCGCCATGGCGGCCGGCCAGCGCGCGGCAGCGGCGCTGACGGCGGCCGGGATCGGGGTTCCCGGCCAGGTTGCCCCGGGCAACGGCGTCGCGGGCAGTGCCGCGAACGGTGCTGCCCTGCCGCCCGGCGACATCGACTCCCGCTCAGGAGATTCAGGAGACGAGCGCGACCACGGCGGCGAGGACGACTAGCGCCACGGCGATAAGCGCGGCGAGGACCACAACCCTGGGGGGCAGGGTGCGCCGGGAACCATGGGCCGGGACCCGGGCCACGGCCACCGGCGTCGCACTGGGCGGGGCGGGCGCACGGCGCCCGTCAGCAGCGGCCTGACCGTCGGCGGCAGCGACATCCGGCATCGCCGCGGCG
>JASHPP010000191.1 GCA_030038035.1 Trebonia sp. | reverse complement strand
CCGCCACGTATTCCGCCTCTGGCCGGTGCGGGACCTCGGCGGGGAACTGCCCGACCGCCAGCCCGTAGGCCAGCAGGGCCACGATGGCCAGCACGCTCCAGTTCACGCCGATCCGGATGCCACTGATCTGGCCCAGGCTGAAGGTAGGTCGCACCGCGTGCCTCCCGGCGGTTAGGTCACCTCCATGATCCCGCGGTAGCGCTGCCTTGCTGCGGCGGGCGGTCGTCAGCCGTGCGGCGTGTCAGAGTCCGTATGCCTTGAGGAGTTCGAGCCAGAACTCGCTGACGGTGGGGAAGGCCGGAACCGCGTGCCATAGCTGGTCGAGGGGGACCTGAGCCGTGACGGCGAGGCCGACAAGTGTAGGGCCGAGGAGGGTACGGCGGTCTTCGTCCACGACTGCCTTCACCCGGCCCGTGTAGCCGTCCGCCTGGAGGGCAGCGCCCTCGACCGCTGCCATGTCGTATTCCACGGTGCGGACGGGGAAGCCTTCCGCACGGGCCCTTGACTCGGTGCGCCCGGCCGCGCAGACCTGCGGGTCGGTGAATATCGCCTGCGGCGCCCCGAGGTCGTCGGCGGTGCCGCGGAGCGCCGGCCCATCCTCGGGCAGGCCCTTGGCATGGGCGGCGATCACGTCGGCACACACCCGGGCCTGGTACTTGCCCATGTGGGTGAGCAGGTTGCGCCCGTTGGCGTCGCCGACGGCGTAAAGCCAGCCGCCGGGCACGCCGGTCGCGCGCATACTCGAATCCACCTGCAGCGGGCCCCGCGGCACCGGCCCGCCGGATTCCGGGGTGACCGTCCCGAGGCCGATATCGCCCACGTTCGCCCGGCGGCCGGCGGCGACCAGGACCTCATCAGCCTCGATCCGCGAGCCGTCATCGGCGTGGACGGTGACCGGGCCGCCCGCGACCGGACGCCCGACAAGCCTGGCCAGGCGGCCCAGGCGCACGTCGATGCCGGACTCCCTGAACGACTTCGCCACGAGCTCGCCGGCGAACGGCTCGTGCCGGGGCAGCAGGCGGTCGCTGTCCGTGAGCACGGTCGTCTGCTCGGCGCCCAGGGCGTGCAGCGCCTGCGACATCTCGCAGCCGACCGGCCCCCCGCCGAGCACGACCAGCCGTTTCGGCACCAGTTGCACGTCGGTCGCCTCGCGGTTCGTCCACGGACGCGCCTCGCGCAGCCCGGGCACGTCAGGGATCCACGGGTCGCTGCCGGTCGCGACGACCACGGCGTGCCGGGCGGTCAGCGCCCGGACGTCGCCGTCGGGTGCCGCCACCTCGACCCGCAGCCGGCCGGCCAGGCGGCCCTGACCCCGGAAAAAACGTCGCAGGGAAGCTCTGGATCGTCCGCACCTGGGGGCCGTCGTCCTGATGATCGACGAACCTGTCGCGGCGCTCCAGCACCGGCACCGGATCGATGGGCCCGCGCAGTTCCAGCCCCGGCATCCTGGTCACTTCCGCTGCCAGCTCCATGGGCCACAGCAGCGCCGTGCTCGGGACGCACCCGTAATGCTGGCACTCGCCCCCTGCCAGGCGTCGTTCCACCACGGCCGCCGTCAGCCCGTTCCGCACCGTTCGCCGCCTGGGCCGCCGGCACCGCGATGACCCGCGGCGTCGTCCTCGGCGCCGCGCTCGCGGCCGCGCCTGCGGGCAAGGGACGGCGCGCCGGGCTCAAGGTCCGGCCCCGGGACCTGTCCTTCGCCCGCGCCGTCCGCGGCAGGTCGCGTGCTCCAGCCCGGCACGGCGGCGGGCGCCGGCCAGGACCTCATCCAGCCCCTCCGCCGACAGCGGCAGCCCGCGCCGCGGTCCCTTCAGCACCACGAACACCCGGTCCGTGCGCGCCGCCGCGGGCCGCTCCTCATACAGGTAGGCGCCCAGCGCGCCGAAGAAACGGTTCGCCGCCGGGACGACCCGGTGATGACCGCCCTTGCCCTCCACGATCACCAGCCGCCGGTCAGCGACCTCGACGTCGCAGAACCGCAGCCCCAGCACCTCGCAGCGGCGCAGCCCGGCCAGCAGCATCGCCAGCAGCATGGCCCGGTCCCGGTGCGTGCGCAGCGCGGAGACCAGCCGGTCCGCCTCGGCCGGCGCCAAGATCCGCGGCAGCGTGCGCGGCACCCGCACCAGCGGCGCGGTCCGCGACCGCCGCGACCCGCCCTGCCGCCGCGTCAGCAGGCCGCGCGGCACCGGGTTCGCCTGCACCGGCGTGTCGCCCCGGGCGACCAGGTACGCATACAGCCCCGACACCGACGACAGGCGGCGCGCGATCGTCCGCGCCGACAGCCCCGACTCCCGGTCCGCCAGCCGCACCACCGTCCGGTCCCCCCGCTGGCCGGCCAGGAACTCGAACACATCCGCCGCGGCAACCTCCAGCGGACCCTTTCCTATCACCGTGAAGAACGTCTTCAGGTCGAAGGCCACCGCCCGCAGGGTATTCGGCCGGCAGCGGCCCGCCACGAACTCCAGATACCGGTCCACCAGCGGTTCGCCCAGCCGGTAACGGACCTGGCCAGACCCCGAAACGAAACGTACAAGACACGGGAAAGCGCTCATTTCAGCACCATCCCAGCAAGTGACGTGAGAATACGGGAGCGACACGGATCACCCGTGTATTAAGCGATAGGCACGTGATATCGGGTCCATGACATCCCCGGCGTCGCCGTCCGCCGTTACCGGAGGATCAAGAACCACATCCGGCAGATCGAGGCCGTGCCGGGGCCACCCCATCACCATCACCCCAAGGCCGCGCAACTCCATACCGCCCCTGACCAGGCCCGATCACCGCACCAGGCCCGGGTCCGCTGCCGCGCGCCCATTGATGCCAGGCGACTTTCCGGTCAGCACCGCCCGCACCGGGCCAGGAACCTGCGGCCACCGGACGCAGGCGCCACCGCCATGGCCCCGGTGACCGACCTCGCGCCAGCGCGGATACGACGTCGCAACATCCTCGGCGGCCTGATTCACGAGTACGACCGGGCCGCATGAAGGTCATCGCCTGATCAGGAAAACTGCAGCTCAGAGGCCATAGGCGCAAGTATGGCGCCGGCCAGGCACTTCAATACCGCCTGGGCCCGGTGTGAAGTCGTCCCCGGCGAGGACGGACTCGGGTTCGTACCTCGTGTGAATCAGGCCGAACCTGGTGCTCCGAGGCTCGGACGTGATCGGGCGGAGGTCACGGGCGCGGCACGGAGGGATGGAAGGCGGGCATGACCTCGCCGGCCAGCAGCTGGAGCGAGGCCAGCGCCTCTTCGGAAGTGATGTCGCCCCACTGCACGGCGGGCACGAAGTAGAACGAAGGCCGGTCCCGGAACTCCTCGACGATGGTCTCCAGGTAGTCCTTCACAACCTGGGGCGTGCCGATCAGCACACGCTCCCCCTCGGCCAGCACCGAGTCGAAGTCCTGGCTCTGCTCCGCCGCCACCCGGCCGTCCGGAGTGCGCAGCGCCGTCGCCGCCCAGTTCCGGCAGAACACGGGCCAGGCGCGGCCGGCGATGGCCCTCGCCTCGGCCTCGCTCTCCCGGATCACGACGTGCTTGGTAATACCCACCCGTGGCGCCCGGGCCCCAGGGTTGAGGTGGGCACCCCCGGCCCGAGTCTCGTCCCAGAGTTGCCAGTAGCGCGCCACCGCGCTGGCGCTCCGGGTGACGAAGTGGATGCCCCGCCGCCCGGGGAATTCCGGGCTGCCTGCGTACCAGACCGGCGGATAGGGCTTCTGGACCGGCAACAGGGGCATGGGCGCGTCCGGAATGTGGTAGAAGCGCCCTTCGTAGGCGAGGTTTCCGCTCGACATCGCCGAGACCACGACCCGCAGCATCTCCTCGTTCCGGGCCGCAGCTTCCGCGGGGTCGATGCCGAACCACTCGTGCTCCACGGC
>JASHPP010000190.1 GCA_030038035.1 Trebonia sp. | reverse complement strand
CACCCCGGACAGGGCATACACCCCGCCCAGGGCGAGACCGCTTACGAGGAACTGCGAGAGTTCAGACCAGCTTGGCATCTACCTATCATCCGTCACGAGGACGTCGGGTCCAAGGCCGCGGTGCCGGCCTCGGCACGGTAGGACGCGATGTTCGGGTCGACGGCCGAGATCAGCGTGCACCCGCCGTTGGGCGCGATTACCATCTTGCCGTTGTCCGGCGTGACCGTGTAGTCCTCGTTGTTCGCGATGTGCGTGCTGTAGTCGCCGTACGTCCAGGCCTGGCAGAGCATGCCTGTGTCGACGTTCTTCAGCGCCTTGATCGCGGCGTTGACCGTGGCCACCGTGTAGACGCCGCTCGTGATCGACCGCAGGGCGTCGACCCCGAGCTCCGCCTCGGTGAAGCCCATCTCGCTGAACGCGCCGATGCCGCCGGAGACGGCCTTGCCGTACTGCGCGTAGATCGCCTTGTACAGGTTCATCGCCGGCGTGGTCTCCACGTCAGGCGGGGCCAGCTCGGCGTTCACGAAGAACTTGCCGTCCCACTTGGCCCCGAGCGACTGGGCGAGGAAGTCGGTGTTGCAGGGCGTCGAGCAGCCCCAGAACTTGACGTTGCCCTCGATGTTGAGCTTCTGCGCCGCCTGCAGGATCACCAGCGCGTCCGGCGGGGTGAAGTTCAAGATCACCGCGCCGTCCTTGCCCGCCTGGTCGACCAGGTTGATCGCCACCGAGTCGGCGTCGGAGATCGGCACGTTCGTGGTGTCATCGGTGATCGGCACGCCCGCGGCCTTGGCCAGGGCGTTCGGGCCGTCCTCGATGTACGTGGTGCCCGGGACGTTCGACTGGTCGAAGACGATCTTGTCCGGGTGCAGGGTCAGCGCGTACTGCACCGCGCCGTCCGAGCTGTACCGCGGTCCCATGTTGACATCGGCGTAGTTCGGCGTCGCGTAGCACTCGGGCGCGATGCCCGCGGCGATGACGTAGTAGCCGAGGCTCTTCCAGTAGCTGCTGTCGACCGAGCACTCGATGATGCTCGAGCTGCCGACGATGCCGACGACGTGGTCGGTCTGCACCAGCTGCTTGGCCTCGGACGCGATCTGCGTCGCGTTGCTCTGCTCGGTCTCGATGTAGTACTTGATCGGGTGGCCGTTGATCCCGCCGTTGTCGTTCACGCAGGTGAAGTAGGCCGCGGCCATGTTCGTGATGTCGGTGAACGAGGTGCCGCTCTGGTCGGTCACGATGGCGCCGAGCGGGATCGGGGTCCCGGTGGCCACGACGCCCGGGTTGGTGCCGCAGGCCGAGGTCGCGACAGCGGTAGAGGTCGGGCTCGCGCTCGTCGACGGGGTTGAGGTGCTGGTGGTGGGCGTCGTCGTGGTGGAGCTGCTGCTGCTGCTACTGCTGCTGCATCCGGCGAGGACGCCGAGCGCGACCGCGGCGAGCGCCGCGACGGCGAGCCGCGAGCGCCGGTGCTCGAATCTAATCATGGGTTCTGCCTTCTCGTGGCTAACAGCGAAATATTTCCGAAACTGCCGGGGCGCGCTGCCGGGGGTAGGCTCGCCGACCCGGAGGCTAGCAGAAGAACACATCGTTCACAGGTAAACGGTGCGTCTTTGCATTACCTTTGCATTGCCTGAGATGTGGCCTATGTTCTAGAAGCCGTCGTGTGTTTCGCTGAGATTATCGCCGTGCCAGGGCTAAGGTAAGCACTGCGCCAGAATACGTTTTCATCACGTTTCAGCCCCTCCTCCGCTGACCGTAATGGGAAACTCCACCGCCGGCGGGTGGCGCGCCGGGCACCGCGGCCAGGGCGACCCCGGCCGCCGGGCGCCGAGGATCGGCACCTGCTGCCTCGCGATCCACCGGGACCTGGCGCGTACCGTGGACGGCGACCGGCCGGTATGCCCGAAAAGCGGCGCGGGTCCGACTCGCGGATTCCCGCGGCCTCAGGCCGGACGACGACCCGGC
The DNA here is from genome assembly GCA_030038035.1 of Trebonia sp. Next base: position 809 of record JASHPP010000190.1, on the reverse strand, counting down.
CCGCGCGCGGCCGGCCAGGTGCCGCGATATCGCCGATGCCGATATCGCCCGGTGATCTGGGGAGCGCCGCGAGCACCGGTCGGCCCCTTTCTGGCCGCCGCCGCGCGGCCAAAGCTTGCCGGGGGTAACCAATCTACGGGCGAGAATTCCACGGCAGCTGACCGGGAACAATTGCCGCTGATCCCAAACTCGGCAGCGCGAAAGTTGCGGCGGGCCACAAATTTTCCCGGCGCTCAGGCCACGCTGGCCAAGCATCATTACGCGGCGTATCGAGGGGCCGTTGCAATCGTTAGCAGGCCGGGCGGCCGGCACGCGACCGGCGGTCGCTGCCGAAGGTTGCGCGTGCCCGGCCCGCGCTGAGCGCCGGCCGGGCACGACTTGGGGTGGGCGCCGGTCCGCGGGTCCGCGTCCCCGCGGACGCGGGTCCGCGGGGACGCGGCGGCGCCGCACCAGGGCCGTGGCCGTCAGGCCAGGCCCGCCTGGGTGCGCAGCTGGTCGGCCTTGTCGGTGCGCTCCCAGGTGAACGCGTCACCGGACCGCCCGAAGTGGCCGTAGGCCGCGGTCTGCCGGTAGATCGGCCGGCGCAGGTCCAGGTCGCGCAGGATCGCGCCCGGGCGCAGGTCGAAGTTCTCCCGGACGAGCTCGGCGATCGCCGGCTTGGCGATCTTCTCGGTGCCGAACGTCTCGATCAGCAGCGACAGCGGGCGGGCGACGCCGATCGCGTAGGCCACCTGGACCTCGGCGCGGTCGGCCAGGCCGGCCGCGACGATGTTCTTCGCCACGTACCTGGCGGCGTAGGCCCCCGACCG
>JASHPP010000189.1 GCA_030038035.1 Trebonia sp. | reverse complement strand
TTCACCGGGATCGGCTCGGTCGACCCGCACAAAGGGGAGGCCGCGGTCGCCGAGGTGGCGCGGATCGCCGCGCTCGGGCTGCGCGGGGTCAAGTTCCACCCGTCGCTGCAGGCCTTCGCCCCCGATGACGAGCGGTTCTGGCCGGTGTTCGCCGCCTGCGAGGAGCACGGCCTGCTCGCGCTGTTCCACACGGGGACCAGCGGGATCGGCGCCCGCCAGCCCGGCGGGCAGGGCATCAGGATCGACTACTCCCATCCGCTCAAGCTCGACGCGGTGGCGGCGGCGCACCCGCGGCTGACCGTGGTGGCCGCGCATTTCGGCTGGCCATGGCACATGGACCTGATCGCGGTGGCGCTGCACAAGACCAACGTCTACGTTGACATCTCCGGCTGGTCGCCGAAGCGCATCCCTGCCGACGTCGTCCGCGAGCTCAAGGGACGGCTGTCCGGGCAGTTCGTGTGGGGCAGCGACTTCCCGTTCCTCACCCCGGAACGCTGCCTGGCCGAACTCGACGAGCTCGGCCTGGCCAGCGGCGCGCTGCTGCATGACAACGCCGCCCGCATCCTCGGGCTGCCGGCGAACCGGGCATGAGGCGCGGTCAGTTCGGGCTGTACGGCTCGTGGCGCAAGTCCGGCGCCGGCCGCGAGGTGGTGGCGCGCAGCATGCCGGTCTCCCTGACCAGCAGTGAGCGCTCGGCTCGCAGCCGGGTCGCGGCGTCCGGCGCGGCGAGCAGCGACTGCCGCTCGGGCAGGTCGATGATCACCGCGGCGGCGACGACGTAGGAGAGCAGCAGCGGGTCATCCGGGAGGTCGGCCACGCTGATCACTCCCCCGCCCCGGTCGGCGAGCGCGTTCAGGTAGCGGCGGAACGCGGTCTGCACCCGCTGCGTCGCCAGCTGCGCCGCCGCCGGGTCGCCCGTTTCGTCGGGGAGCGGCTCGATCTCGCCCTGCAGGTACGGGAGCGACCGGTCCACCCGCAGCAGCCGGAACCGCTGCCGGCCGACGGTCGCCAGGTCGAACCGGCCATCCTCGCGCGGCTTGGCCTGCCGCACGGCCGCCACGCAGCCGACTTCGTAGAGCGCGGTCACCCCGTCTTCGCCGGTCTCCCGCCCCTTGCGGATCGCGACCACCCCGAACTGCCTCGGTTCCGGCTGGTCGAGCAGGCGGCGCACGAGCTGCAGGTAGCGCTGCTCGAAGATGTGCAACGGCAGGCGCATCCCGGGAAACAGCACCGTACTCAGCGGGAACAGCGGCAGCATCGCACTCATAGTTGTCGACATTATTCGGCATGGGCCGCCGGGGTGAGAAGCGCCGCGGCCGGTAATTTCGTTGCCGCGCCGCCGCGCGGTCCCTAACCTCGGTGGCCATGATCCGCGTACCGGTCGCGCGCTTGCGGGACCACATCGGGCAAACCGTCACGATCGCGGGCTGGGCCGCCACCCTGCGCCTGCAGCGCGCCATGCAGTTCGTGCTCGTGCGGGATCACAGCGGCACCGTGCAGGTGACGCACCGACGCGACGGAAGCGCCCTCGATGCACAACTCGACGGGCTCACCCCCGAATCGGCCGTCCGCGTCACCGGCCGGGTGAGCGACAACCCGGTGGTGAACCTGGGCGGCCTTGAGCTGATCCCTGAGCGGGTCACCGTCGAGAACCGTGCCGCCACGCCGCTGCCTGTCGACGACAGGACCGGGCCTGAGGGACGGCTGGACTGGCGCTTCCTCGACGTCCGCCACCGCCCCGCCGCGCGGCTCGTGTTCGAAGTGCAGACCACCGCCGAGCGGGCGATGCGCGAGTTCGCCTACGCGGCCGGCTGCACCGAGATGCACACGCCCAAGCTCATGGGCAGCGCGTCGGAGTCCGGGGCCGAGGTGTTCGAGGTCGGCTACTTCGGCCGCCGCGCCTACCTGGCGCAGTCACCGCAGTTCTATAAGCAGATGGCGATCGCGGCCGGCATCGACCGCGTCTTCGAGGTCGGCCCGGTGTTCCGCGCCGAGCCGTCGTTCACCGCCCGGCACGCCACGGAGTTCACCGGCGTGGACGTCGAACTGGCCTGGATCGCCGACGTCGAGGACGTGATGGATTTCGAGGAGCGGCTGCTCGCGCACGTGCTCGCCGCGGTCGCCGCCGGGCACGGCGAGCAGATCAGCGAGCTGTGCGGGACGCGGGTGACGGTGCCGGCCGTGCCGTTCCCGCGGATCACGGTGGCGCAGGCGCACGAGATCCTCGGCGCGCCTGGCGCCCGGGCGGACCTGGACCCGGCCGGAGAGCGCGCCGTGGCGGCGCGGGTCACGGAGCGCACCGGGCACGAGTTCGTCTTCGTCACCGGGTACCCGGCGAGCGTCCGGCCCTTCTACCACATGCGCCCGGCCGGCGAACCGGACCTGACGTGCGGCTTCGACCTGCTGTTTCGGGGCCTGGAGATCACCACGGGCGCGCAGCGCGAGCACCGCTACGACGTCCTGGTCAGGCAGGCCGCGGAGAAAGGGGTGGGCACAGGGCCGATGCGGGACTACCTGAACTGCTTCAGGTACGGCTGCCCGCCGCACGGCGGCCTG
>JASHPP010000188.1 GCA_030038035.1 Trebonia sp. | reverse complement strand
GCCGAAATTGTTACCGGCTACATAGACCAGGCCGATACATGCTGTGTCGCCTGGGGCAGGACAATCGACGCGACGGTGCGTCACGTGCGCCCTAGGAGCACATCGGGGTCCGCGAAGCTATTCATCCCGATCGCCGGCGAGCCCACGAATCACGAACCAAATGGCGTGAGTCCAAGTGACGCCGCCCGTACGCTCGCCCAAGCCTGGCCCGAGTCACGCGCGCTCTCGCTGCGCGGCGTACAAGCGCGAATCCCGAAGTCGGTCTATGTGCATGACCAGGACCGCATTGCCCGCGAGCTGGTCGGATACTCGAAAAATTACCGGCAGATCTTCGGCGGCCCGGGCTCCGCAGATCGCCCGCTCATCCGCCAGGTTCCCATGATACTGACCGGCATAGGCGACGTGACCACGAGCAAGCGGCCTATCGTCGGGGTCGGCCGTCCCGACCCGTGGTATCTGGAGACGGAGGACGCGGAGGACCCAAGCGTGCTCGGGCTGGCGGAAGGAAACATCGGCGGCGTGTGGATTGCGCGAAGTGACGTTTCCGCGGAAGAGAAAAAGCAGGTCGACGAGGTAAACGCGCGCTGGCTTGGCGCCCAGCACGACGACTTCAAGCGCTGCTCAAGGACCGCGGACATGGAGCGGAACCGTCCGGGTGTCGTCGTCCTGGCAGTAGAGCCGGAGAAAAAGAACATTGTCCTGGAAGCCCTGTACCTCGTGAATGTCCTGGTGGTCAGCCGCCAGCTCGCGGATGCACTGGCCGACGAACTGCTGTCATGAAAGGACAGATGACGCCGCGGCCTGCCTGGACAGTTTCCAGGGACGCTTATGTGATCTGACCGGGGAAAGGTGGTGAGATCAATGCTCGTGCCACCATCGCGTGGGCAGCGCGTAGCCATCGTCGCTGCCTTGGCCGTCCCCCTGACCGTCATCGTGCTGCTGTCAGCGCCCGCGTGGGTCACCTGGCCATTCCTGCCCTCCGAGCGAAGGGAGACAGTTAAGGAATTCCTGGGTCTCGTAATAGACTGGATCAAGGTACTGGCCGGGATCGCGGGCGGCACAGACGATTGAGCAAATCGGCCGGCCTGGCCGCTTGAGGAAGGCTCACGGCCATCCCGTGCGATCCGCGAACCGTGCAGGAGCGTCCGCGCCCTGCAGCACGAGCTCACCAACGGGCCGCCTGACATGAAGCTGCAAAGAACTCGCTGACCACCCGGCTTGCGGACGGGAGAACTCGATTGCCAGCCCGTCGTTCAGGCAAACGATCTCCAAGAAGCCGCCATCGACGCCCTGGGCCTTGCCGGCACCTTTTGTTATCGCGCTGTCAACTGCCCGCAGGTAGCTCGAGAGGTGGTAACGGTTTCTGATGCTGATCCATTCATCATCCTCCAGGTCAAAAGGCCAGAGGCAGCGCAGAACCACGAAGTTACCCTCGGAAGTCAGCTCCAGGTATCCCCCTGCGGGGTGGCGGTCTATGAGCACCATCAGCCTCCGGTAAATCGGCCGGATGATTCCATCACGGCGCGGCGGCGCGGTGCTATGTCCCGGACCTCCGCATTAGGAAACATTACTCAGCGGACGGGAGGCTAGCAAGTCGTGTCCCAATCACCGAGTATTCATGCATAATGCGGCCGGAAAATTCAATCCCGCACAGCGGCGCGTGTACACCAATCTTGGGCGCCGACATATTCATATTGACCGGGCCGAGAATATGCGGCGGCCTTGGACGTCCGGGACCTCCGGCTCGCCGGCCTCGGCCGCGATCGTGGGGACGGTGCTGCTACGGCCGGGTTCCGCTGCGCGCGCGCCGCGGCGCACAGGATCGATGGCGCCCGAGGGACCGCCCGCATGAGAAAATCTTCATGCAGAACGGTCCCGTGGTTCCCGTCCGCCGGAAGGGTCTTTCGATGCAAGTCGGCATCCATTTCATGAACTTCACGCTGCCCGGTGGGGCGCCGGGCCTGCGGGGCGCGCTCGGTGACACGGCGGTCGCGGCGGACGAGGCAGGAGTCGCCTGGTTCACCGCGATGGACCACTGGTTCCAGATGGAGCACTTCGCGACCGCGCGCGACCCGATGCTCGAGGGCTACAGCGTGCTGAACTTCGTCGCGGCCAAGACGGAGCGGCTGCGGCTCGGACTGCTGGTCACCGGCGTCACCTACCGGCATCCCGGGCTGGTCGCCAAGACCGTCACCACGCTGGACGTGCTGTCCGGCGGGCGGGCGTTCCTCGGCATCGGCGCCGCCTGGTACGAGCGCGAGCACCGCGCGCTTGGCGTGCCCTATCCCCCGGTGGCCGAGCGGTTCGAGCGGCTTGAGGAGGCGCTGCAGATCTGCGAGCAGATGTGGAGCCAGGACGAGGGGCCGTTCGAGGGCAAGCACTACCAGCTCGCCGAGACGATCAACGTCCCGCAGGCGCTGCAGTCGCCGCGCCCGCCGATCCTGATCGGGGGCGGCGGGGAGAAGAAGACACTGCGGCTCGTCGCCAAGTACGCCGACGCGTGCAACCTGTTCGGGTCCTCGCCGCAGGAGGTCGGGCACAAGCTCGGCGTGCTGCGCGCGCACTGCGACGTGCTCGGCCGGGACTACGACTCCATTCAGAAGACGATCATCGGCCGGGTGGACCCGGACGGCGACATCGGCCCGTTCCTCACCCAGATGGAGCAGTACGCCAAGCTCGGCGTCTCGCTGGTCGAGGTCGCGCCGCTGCCGCCGGACCCGGCCCGCTTCGTCACCTCGCTCGGCGAGAACGTGCTGCCCCGGCTGGCGCAGATCGGGTACTGAGCCCGAGCACCGCCCGGTCTCCCGGGCACAGTTCGCGCACGTCGCCGGGTAGGCCGGCGCGTATCTGGCGGCCGGGGCCCTCGGGATGGACGTCGAGCGTCAGCAGGTCACGGGTGAGCGTGACGTGGATCGGGGCCTGCCGGAACTGCATCGGGAACGACAGGCCGTCCAGGCCGGCCGGGAGCAGCGGGTCGAAGTACAGGACGCCCTCGCTGATCCGGGTGCCCGCGTAGTACCGCTGCATGACGTCGAGCGTCCCGGCCATCACGCCCAGGTGGATCCCTTCCTTGGTGGTGCCGCCCTGGATGTCCTCGGCGTCGCTGCGCAGCGCGACGAGGAACCGGTCCCAGGAGCTCGCCGGGTCGAGGGCGGCGAGCACTCCCGCGTGGGTGACGAAGCTCAGCGTCGAGCCGTGCGACGTCCGCCGGTCGTAGTACGCGACGTTGCGGGCGGCCGTGTCCGGGCCGTAGTCGTAGCCGAGCCGCCCGAAGATCTCGCGCAGTTCGGCGCCGGAGAACAGGAAGAAGAGCATCACCGTGTCGGCCTGCTTGGCGATCTTGTAGCGGTCGGGGTCGTCGCCCTCCGCGCGCAGGATGCGGTCGAGCCGCTGGATGTTCCCGTACTTGGCGCGGTAGGCGTCCCAGTCCAGCTCCGCGAGGTCCGCGTAGCCCTCGAACTGGCTGATGATCCCGTCCCCGTGGAACGGGATGAACATCCGGCGGCTCATGTCCTGCCACAGCTCAAGCTCGCCGTCGCCGATGCCGAGCTGGGCGCGCAATCCGTCCGCGCTGCTCGCCGACAGCAGCGGCAGCACCCGGCCGGCGATGTCGCAGAGCCACGCGACCATGACGTTGGTGTAGGCGTTGTTGGCCAGCCCGCCCTGGGGCGCGCCCGGGTACTTCTCGTGAAACTCGTCGGGGCCCATCACGCCGTGGATCTCGTACCGCTCGCGCTCGGGGTTGAAGGCGGCGATGGAGGCCCAGAATCGCGCGATCTCCAGCATGATCTCCGCGCCGTAGCTCTCGATGAACTCGTAATCGCCAGTGGCCTGGAAGTAGTTCCAGATGTTGAAGAAGATCGCGGCGTTCACGTGCCGCTGGTTGTGGGACAGATCGGGCTCCCAGCGGCCGGAGAGCGGGTTGAGGTGGACGCGCTGGGTCTCCTCGACGCCCTCGCTGCCGCTCTGCCACGGGAACATCGCGCCGCGCAGCCCCGCCTCCCTGGCGGCCGCCCGCGCCTCCCCGATCCGGCGGTAGCGGTACATCAGCAGCCCGCGCGAGACCTCGGGCAGCCGGACGTTGAAGAAGGGGAACGCGTACATCTCGTCCCAGAACACGTGCCCGCGGTAGGCCTCGCCGTTGAGCCCGCGCGCGGGCATCCCTGCGTCGAGGTCGGCGGTGTGCCAGGAGCAGACCTGGAGCAGGTGCGCGACGTGCAGCCGGAGCAGCAACTGGACCTGCTCGTCTCCTGACACCCGCACGTCGCACGTCCGCCACAGCTCGTCCCAGGCCGCGGCGTGCCGCTCGAACGCCGCGGGGAAGTCGCCGTGCCTGGCCGCCGACCTGGCCGCCCGGACCAGGGTGTCGCTGACCGCCGGGTCCCGTGAGGTGTAGAAGGCGACCATCTTCTCGACCCGTGCCGCCTCGCCCTGGCGCACCTCGAAGGCCAGCACCTGCTGGATGTAGTCCTCCATCTGGTACAGCGTCCGGCTCACCGGCAGCGCGGCGCCCTCGCGGAACACCCGGGTGCGCGTCGCCTGGCTGATGTACAGGTTCGACTGCCGGGTCTGCGCCTTGAGCGCGATGACTTCAGGCCCGAACGTCCGCGGGGAAACCGGGTTCAGGTGACGGCCTTCCAGCGCCCGGTACCGCGCGACGCCGCCGTTGGTCACCCGCGCGTCGAGCGCCGAGATGACCTCGACGTGCCCGGACCAGTTCGCGGGGACCAGGGTCCACTCGATCCCGGCGTGATGCGGGTCGGCCATGCTGACGAACCGGCGCGTCGTCAGCGCCGTCTCCCGGCCGGCCCGGTCACGGAAGCGCAGCTGCCGCGAGACGGTGGCGCTGCGGATGTCGTACTCGTGCCGGTACCGCAGCAACTCGACGTCGGCGAGCCTGATCGCGTCCTCGCCTTCGATGCGCAGCTCGAGGACCAGCCAGTTCGGCAGGTTGACGAGGTCCTCGTTGAGCACGGGCAGGCCGCCGAGGATCGTGGTCTCGCGGTTGTAGCCGCCGTGCGCGTACGTGCCCGGATAGTGCACGCCGTCGGCGTCTTCCCACTCCGCCGCGCCGCGTGTGCACAGGTAACCGTTGCCCGTGGAGGTCAGCGCCTCCCGCAGTCCCTCGGCCGCCGCGTCGAAGCCGTCGTAAGCGAGCAGGAAGCCGTCCACGGCGCCGTTCATGCTCCCTGGCGGGAGGGCCGGGAGCCGTACGTCGCGAGGATCTGCCGCTCGGTTTCCTCCCGTGGCAGGTAGACGTTCAGTTCCGTGCCTGGTCCCGTGCAGCGCTGCGCGCCCATCGCGTTCCCGTACTGGCAGGCCACGACGTAGTCCCTGTGCGCGAGGTAGCCGTAGGCCAGCCCCGCCGCGAACGAGTCGCCGGCGCCTGTCGTGTCCACGACGCGCTCGACCGGGACCGGGTCGACGAACTCCTCGCTGACCCCGCCTGACCCGTCCCGGTAGAAGGCGACGCAGCCGCGCTCGTCGAGCGTCACGCAGACCGCCCCGACACCGCGGTCCAGGCAGTGCCGTGCCAGTTCCCGCAGCTCCGCGGTGCTCTGCCGCGGCGGGTCGGCCGTCAGCTCCGCCGACTCACCGAGCCACATCGAGCCCGCCTCCGCGAGGTTCATCTTCAGGATGTCGATGTAGGGAAGCCACAGGTCCTGGTCGGCCCACACCCGTGCGTGCCGCTCGCCGCTGGCGGTCAGCGTCATCGTCGGGCCGTGGGCGTCCAGCACCACGGTCGCGCCGCTGTGCTCCTTGATGTAGCGCAGCGTCGCCTGCCCCACCTCGTAGTCCGTGATCGGGACGCAGACGAACACGTCCGCGTCGAGCGCCTCGCCGACGTCGGCAGGCAGGATCGGGTCCATGAAACTCGTCTGCCGCTCGACGCGCTGGCTCTCCCCGATGTACCGCAGCTCGACACCGTCCCCGTGGTCGGCCCGCGACGTGATGCACGCGGTGTCGATGTTGGCGAAGTCCGCAAGCAGGTGCTTGATCGGGCCCTCGTCCCGGCTGCGAACGTGCGATATCGGCACGATCATGTCGCCGTCGTCCATGAGCGCGGAGAGCGCGACCGCCGTGTACAGCGCGCACCCGTACTTCTCGAACCGGTCACCCCACTTGGTGACGACCGAGTCGCGAGGGATCGGCCCGAGCACCGCGACCTTGCGGCCGTTCCGGCTTTCCGTGTCACTGGTCACGAGCACCACCCCTGCTTCTCGCTCACGCACCGATGTAGGCCGGGGGGCTCAACCACCCTACATCGTCGGCACGTGCCAGGCCCGGCGCGGGTCGCGGGGGCGGGGGGAGACGCCACCGTCCGTTCGGGATGAAGATCTTTCAGCGGAACGGACCGGGGCGACTGCGCGGGGCGAGCGCGGCTACGGTCTGGTGGGGGACGTTCGGCACTTGTCCGGGCTCCGCCGGTGCGGCGGGATGGGAGTGGAAAGGTGGAGGGCCTATGACCAGGTATGACGTCGTGAACGAGGCGACGATCGCGGCGACGCCTGCGGAAATCGTCCGCGCCATCCTCGCGGAGGCGGCCGGGCGCAGCCAGTGGTGGCAGCCCGCGCTGCGGATGCGCCAGCGCGGGGACAAGCCCCTGCCCGAGATCGGGGCGGCCGTGGACTTCGCGGTCACCGGCGAGGGCCGGGTCGGCCAGCGCTGGGGGACCTCGCGTTTTTCCGGGCGGGTGACCGCTTTCGACCCGGACCGGCGGCTCGTCCTTGAGTATTTCGACGGCGACTTCCGCGGCACCGATGAATGGACACTGGTCCCCGTCGATGCCGGGCACACGCGGATCACGACGCGCTGGCGGACCGACCCGCAGGGCGCGGTGCGGCTCGCCGCCAGGTTCGTGGACGTGGCCGCCCTCTACTCCAAGGTCATGCAGGAGGGGTTCCGCGCCATCGAGCGCTTCGCCGCGAGCAAGAGGGCCGGGCCCCAGGCGTAAGGCAGGCGCCTACCCGGCGCCGTTGTCATACAAGGACGCGATCGAAGCCGCGTACCGCGCCGCGACGACGTCGCGGCGCACCTTGAGCGTTGGCGTCAGCTGCCCGCCGGCCTCGGTGAGGTCCTCGTCCAGGATCGCGAACCGCTTGATCGCCTCGGCCTGCGACACGCCCTTGTTGGCCTCGTCGACCGCGGCCTGGATCTCCGCCCGCAGGCCGGGGTCGTCACGAAGGTCGGCGATCGTCGCCCGTTCCTGCTTGCCGTTGTCCGCCTTCCACAGGGCGAGCGCCTCCGGGTCAACCGCCACCAGCGCGGCGATGTACGGCCTCGCGTCCCCCACGACCAGGCACTGGCTGACCAGCCAGTGGGCGCGCAGCCGGTCTTCGAGCGGAGCGGGCGCGACGTTCTTGCCCGCCGCGGTGATGATGAGGTCCTTCTTGCGCCCGGTGATCGAGAGGAACCCCTCCTCGTCGAGGGCGCCCAGGTCGCCGGTGTGCAGCCAGCCGTCCTCGTCGATCATCGCCTTGGTGGCGGCCTCGTTGTTCCAGTAGCCGCGAAAGACCATGTGCCCCTTGACGAGGATCTCGCCATCGGCCGCGATCCGGATCGCCGCGCCGGGGATTGGCCGGCCTACGGTGCCGATCTTCTGGGCGTCGGGCGTGTTCGAGTTCGTCGCGGGGCTGGTCTCGGTCAGGCCGTAGCCCTCGAGCACGTTGATGCCGCAGCCGCGGAAGAAGTGCCCGAGCCGGGTGCCGAGCGGGGCCGCCGCGCTCCACGCGTACTGCACCCGTCCGCCGAGCGCCGCGCGCAGCTTG
>JASHPP010000187.1 GCA_030038035.1 Trebonia sp. | reverse complement strand
CAGCGGCTGCGATTCCCCGGTCGGCGCGAATCCGCACCGCTCGTAGAGCCTGCGGGCCGGCGCGTTCGTCGCGGTGACCCACAGGTACAAGCTGTCGTGGTCGCGGGCCTTCGCCCAGCCGGCCGCGGCCGCGATCAGTGCCTCGCCCACGCCGCGCCCGCGCGCGGCCGGCCGCACCCACATCGACACCAGGTCCGCGTCGCCGCCCTGCTGCAGCACCCCGGCGATGCCCGCCGGCGCTGCGCGGTCGCCACCCGACCCTGCCACGGCGAGGTACCCGAACAGCGTGACGCTGCTGTCCCGGCTGAGCCGGCCCCGCCACTGCTCCTCGGTGAACGGTTCCTCCCGGGCATGCGTCGAGGCGAACGCCGACGGCGCCTCCCGCAGCGCGGCCAGCCGCACCTCCCGCAGCGTCGCCCACTCGCCGGGCCCCGCGATACGCACCACCACCATGCGACCCATGCTCCCGGACCGCCCGGGCGTGCTCAAATAATTTCCTGCATGCGCTCAATAAAATTGAGCCATCTAATATCAAGTTGCTTGCCTTTCACCGGAATGGATGGTTTTCTGGGGCACGTGACTGCTGCGCAGGCTGCTCATCCTGCCGCGCCGGGCCGGCGGAACGCGGTCGTCTACCTGACGGGCCTCGGCTTCTCCGTGGTGGGCAGCAGCGCCATGTCGCTGGTCGCGGGCATCTGGGTCAAGACGCTGACCGGCAGCTCGAGCGCGGCGGCGCTGGTGTCGGTGTGCATCTACGCGCCGTCGCTGCTCGGCCCGCTCGGCGGGCTCATCGCGGACCGGGTCCGGCAGCGGCGCCTGCTGATCGCGGTGAACATCGCCGCGGCCGCGATGACCGCGACCCTGCTGCTCGTCAGCTCGCGCACGTGGATATGGCTGATCTACGTGGTGATGCTGGGCTACGGCTGCTCGCTTGTCATGACCGACCCGGCCGAGACCGCGCTGTTCACCCGGATGTTCACCCCGGAACTGCGGGCGCGCACCAACGGCGTCCGGCTGGCCCTGCAGGAGGGCGGGCGGCTGGTCTCGCCGCTGCTCGGGGCGGCGGTGTTCACCGCCGTCGGCGGCGGCGTGGTGGGGGTCATCGACGCGGTCACGTTCGTCGTCGCGGCCGGCGCGACGGCGCTGCTGACGATTCCTGACGACCTCCAGCCGAGGCCCTCGTCGCATCAGATCACGTGGCGGGCGCAGATCGCGGCGGGCGTGCGCCACCTGTGGCGCACGCCCGGGCTCAGGCAGGCGACGATCATCGCGGTCGCCCCGATCGTGGTCTCCGGGATGCTCGTCGCGGCGCAGTACAGCATGGTGACCGACGGGCTGCACCGCTCGCCGAGCTTCATCGGCGTGCTCGCCAGCCTGCTCGGGGCCGGCTCGGTGATCGCGAGCCTGGCCAGCGGGAAGCTGGTCACCCGGTTCGGCGAACGGGCGGTGCTCACCGCCGGCGCCGTCAATTTCGTCGTCGCGACCGCGCTGTCGGGCACCGGGGTGCTGCCGCTCGCCCTGGTGGCGGCGCTGCTCGCCGGGTTCGCCCTGCCCTGGTGCCTGCTCGGCATCGAATGCCTCGGCCAGCGGCTATCGGACATCGGCCTGCAGGGCAGGGTCGCCGCCGCCATCGGCCTGCTGGCGTTCGGGCCGCAGCCCGTCACCCAGGCGATCGGTGCCGCGCTGATCACCAGGCTCAGCTACCACGCCGTGTACGGCAGCGTCGCGGTCATCATCGCGCTGGTGCTGGCAGCCACGGCCTGGCCGCTCACCCGCCGGCGACGCCGCGCACTCGCCGGCGACCCCCGCCCGGCATCCGCCGAGAACCCCGCGGATCGCCGCGAGCCTGGCCCCTCAACCCCCGACGTTCGAGGTGAGCCAGGAGCAGAATGCGGCGCTCGTTCGGAGGAAAGATAGAACGCGGTCCGCGGCCTGCGGTGTTTGCAACCAGGGTTCCGGATCCCAGTGCTGCCAGGTGGTCAGCCCCTTGTGCCGCAGCAGCGCGATCCGCGGATGGCCGGGCGGGTAGCCGCGCGGCGCGGACTTGAGCGTGCCGTGGCCGTGCACCTCGACGTCGGCCTTGGCGATCTTTTCGATGATCGCTTCCAGCTCCGCGCCGGTGCGTTCGGCGGCGACCGCGGCCCGGTAGCGGTCGACCTGTTCGGGGTCCATGTGCCACATCCCCGACCCGGCGGCCAGCCCGTCGGCGGAGAACTGCACATAGCTGGTGCCGCCGATGGTCGCGCCGATATGCGTCTTGTACGGCGTCTTGTCGGCGCTGAAGCGGATATCGCGGTAGGGACGGAAGATCTTCGGCTCGCCGAATTCGGCCGCGAGGTGCTCGGTGAGTTCCGTCATCGGCCGCAGGACTTTGTCCTCATAGACGGCCTTGTTGCTGGTCCAGTACGACTTCGAGTTGTCCGCCTCAAGGCCCTCGTAGAACTCCAGGGCCTCTTCCGGCCATCCGCCGAACGCCATTGCCACAGCCTACGCCGGATAAGCGCGCGTCACGCCGGACCTGCCTGACCGGTCGGCGACGTCGCGGATAGCAAAGACTATCCCTTTGGTAAGCCTATCTGAGCTGCTTGTCATATTTAATCGTGATAATATTCTATATAGTACAAGATCTTAAACATAGATCCGAATGAGGGGTGACCTCATGCCGCAGTCGCCGGCCGCCGGACATGGCCCGGGCGCAGAGCCCGGCCGGGATACCGGCCTGCCCGGCGGGGGCGGCCCCCGCGACCTGAGCCTGGCGGATTTCGCGCAGGACGGCGCGGGAGGCAGCTGCCAGCCCGGTCCGCGGCTTGCGGCGGTCATCGCCGGGCTGTCGGGCCCGGACTGGCGCTGTGACGGCGCCACCGACGAGCAGCTGCTGGGGCTGCTGGATCGCTGGGCGGCGCTGGAGTCGTGGGCGGCGGCGGGGAAGCTGGGCCTCCTTCGAGAGCTGATCCGGCGTCGGGTGCTGCCCGGTGCCGGCGGGAACTGGCACGGGGACCTGCCCGATGCCTGGGAGGAAGGGCTGGCCCATGAGGTCACGGCGGCGCTGGGGATGTCGCTGCCGGCGGCCGACAAGCTGCTGGGCGTGGCGTGGGAGCTGCAGGTGCGGCTGCCCGGCATCGGCGGCAGGCTCGCTGATGGCACTATCGACCTGCTGAAGGCGAAGATCATCGCCGATGAGCTGTTCGTCCTGGGTGATGAGCAGGCCGCGCGGGCCGGGGCGATGATCGCCGGTGAGCTGGCCGGCAAGACGCCGGGGCAGATCGGCAGGCTGGCCGCGGCCGCGGCGTGCACGGTGGACCCGCTGGGGGCGCAGAAGCGGCGCGAGCACGCCGAGCGGGAGGACGCGCGGGTCCGGTTCTGGCGCGATCACGGGGGTGCCTGCGCGCTGGCCGCTTACGGGCTGCCGGCCGATGCGGCGCTGGCCGCCAACGCGAACGTGAACGAGCGCGCCGCCGAGTATAAGAAGGCCAAGATCATGCCGGACGCGCGGATGGACCAGCTGCGCGTGCTGGCGTTCCTTGACCTGCTCAACGGCGTGGCCGCCGCCGCCCGCATCACCCAGGCCCAGGCCGAAGCCCAGGGCGACTCGGAGCGCGGACGCGCTGAGTCTTCCGGGCATGACAGCCGCCCGGACGGCGGCTGCCCGGACAATGGACACGCCGACGACGGAGGACGAGACGACAGCCGCGCTGACGACGAGTTCGGCCACGGCGGCCCCGCTGACGGCGGACACGGCAGCGGTTCCGGGGACGGCCCGGACGGCGGCAGCGGCAGACGCGGTGATGGTGGCCCGGCCGGCGGGCCGCCCGCCGGAACCGGCGCGACCGGCCCGGCTCTGCCGGCCAGGATCAACCTGACGATCCCGTTCGCCACCCTTCTCGACCTGGCCGAGCGGCCCGGCGAGAGCCATGGCCTCGGCCCGCTCGACCCGGCTCTGGCCCGTGACCTGGCCGCTGCCGCCGCCCGGAGCCCCCACAGTGAATGGTGTGTCACGGTCACCAACGCCGCCGGGATGGCCATCGGCCACGGCTGCGCCAGACCTGCCCGTACGCACCAGGCGAAACACCGGCCACCAGGCAGCCGGGACGGCCCCTGGGCGTTCACCAGCAGCGATGGCACCGGGACACCGACCCCACCGGACGGGTTCGGCAGCTGGACGATCACCCTGCCCGGCGGGCGGGACCTCGCCGTCGACCTCGGCCCGGTGCCGCTGACCGATTGCGACCACCGCTATGAGTCCCGCGGCTACCAGCCCGGCGACACCCTTCGCCACCTTGTTCAGGTCCGCGACGGCAAGTGCACGTTCCCGTGCTGCTCCAGGCACGCCCGCGAGTCGGACTTCGAGCACGCGATCCCGTATGAGAAGGGCGGACGGACGTGCGCGTGCAACGCAGGCGCGCGCAGCCGCCGCTGCCACAGGGTCAAGCAATCCAAAGGCTGGAAAGTCGAACAGCCTCTCCCCGGCTGGCACGTGTGGACGACGCCGAGCGGCCGCACGTATACCCAGGGACCGATGAAATACCCCGCATGACCGCGACCGGTCCTAGAAGTGGGGCGACGTCGCCACTCGGGTGAAGCCGGGCGGGATCGGCGGGCTGAGGAGCTTCAGGTTAGCCGGGGTGGCCGGCCGGATCTGATAGGACGTCGTCTCCGTCGTGAGCAGCAGGTCGCGGCCCCCGGCCTTGGCGCGCGTGGTCGTGACGGAACTCAGCGGAATGTAGGCCTGCGCGTCCACCCACAGGTCCGTCGTCACGGACATGCGGCCGAGCAGCCGCGACCACGTGAGCTCGATGGCCTCACGGCCCCCCAGGCGCACCTTGCCGACCACGCTGAAGCCGCGGGCCGGTCAGCCCCCGGTGCCTGGCATAGCGGCACAGCGGCGCGCAGGCCAGGCCGAACACCGCGCGGAAACGGGTCTCAGGGTCCACGCCCTCTTCCTGTCGCGACGCGTCCGAGCGTTACACGCCGGCGCGCCAGCTCCCCGGATATCGCGGCAGGCACCCTGTACGGACAGTACAAGACTATGTAAATCTCTAGTTACCGCGCCCAATGACAGGGGCATTACCGGCGCGTGATGCTCTGTCGAAACGGGCAACGTGAGTGGGTCACCCAGTCGACGGTCAGGAAGGGAACCATGACCGAGACGCACGTACGTGCTGAGGCATCGCAGGAACCGGAGTTCCGCAACAACTGGCTCGAGGGTCCCTTCG
>JASHPP010000186.1 GCA_030038035.1 Trebonia sp. | reverse complement strand
CTAACGACCTTCAATGGCGGGGGTTACTGGTCTGGTCACCCGGCGTACGGTGCGCTATGCCGGAGGCATGAGGTATCCCGATGGCGGCGGGCTGACCGCGGCGGAGCGGGCCCGCCGGGAGCAGGTCCGGCTGGCTGCGGTGGAGATGATCGAGGCCGGGGCCAGCGACCGGGAGGTCGCGAAGCGGTTCCGGGTATCGCGGATGTCGGCGAACCGGTGGCGGCGGGCGCTTGCCGCGGGCGGGAAGGAGGCACTGGCCTCCAAGGGCGCGGGCGGGGCTAAGTGCAAGCTGACCGCGGCGCAGCTGGCCGGGCTGGAGGCGGTGCTGGACGCGGGTCCTGCCGCGTGCGGGTATGCCGATCAGTGCTGGACGCTGGCCCGGATCACGGACCAGGTCTGGCAGCGGTTCGGGGTGGAGTACACGCTGGCCGGGATGGACGTGCTGCTGCACCGGATCGGGTGGAGCGTGCAGGTGCCGGCCCGGCGGGCCGCCGAGCGGGATGAGGCGGCGGTCGCCGCGTGGCGGGAGGCGGCCTGGCCGGTGGTAAAAGGACGGCGGCGGACCTGGGCGCCTGGCTGGTCTTCGAGGACGAGTCCGGCCAGGGTTTAAGGCCGCCGAAAGGGCGTACCTGGGGCCGCCGCGGCGCCACCCCGGTGGTGACGGTGACCGGCGGGCACAACACGCGGGTGTCGCTGGCCGCGCTGATCGCCGTCAGGCCCGGCTGCCGGCCCCGGCTGATCTACCGCGTGCACCGCCGCCGGGCCGGCGAGAAGCGCAAGGGCTTCACCGAAACGGATTACGCCCGGCTGCTGGATGCCGCCCATCAGCAGCTCGGCGGGCCCGTCGTCCTGGTCTGGGATAACTTGAACACCCACGTCAGCCGCGTGATGACCGAGCTGATCGCTGCCCGGGACTGGCTGACGGTGTTCCGGCTCCCGGCCTATGCGCCCGAGCTCAACCCGGTGGAGACAGCATGGTCGGTCCTGAAAAGGTCCCTGGCCAACCTCGCCAAACGCGACATCAGCCAGCTCACCGCGCAGGTCAAGACCCGGCTAAGGCGGATGCAGTACCGGCCCGGCCTCCTCGAAGGCTTCCTCACCGGCACCAGGCTAGACTTCAGCCCCTTCTGTAACCTCCACAATTGAAGATCGTTAGCAGCGTGGGAATGATTTGAGCCGCTACAAGACACAAATTTTGGGCATCGGTCTGAGAGATCATTGGACCATGGTCTCAGATAGCAACCCGATACCGAAGCTGATCTGCCGGATGTCACCGATATTGCTCGTTCTTCTCATGGCGACTAATTAGTCGCCGTAGCCAGTCGCCTGGGTCCGCGTCCAGAAGGCGACCGCTAATAGCACGGTCGCGAACTGCACAATAGGCGTTGGTTGATCTGCTCGCCGCGGTCGGCGTGTTGGCCCGGCGTGCGGCGGGCGGGCCTTCCGAGGGAGAGCCCGGCGCTGACGCCGGGCCAGCAGCGGCGCCGCAGGGGCCGCGCTTGATCTAAGAAGGGCTCAATTCGGCAACACGGTTCGGTCCGACAGTTCGGTCCGACAGGCGCTGGCCGCCGACGGCGCTCGATCGCTACGCCCTAGATTGATCTTCCTTTGGGGAGCTTCACGCCTGGCGGCGGCGTTCGTGTCCAGGGGAATGCGGGCGGGACTGACCAGTCGCCAGCATCGCTGAAGTCGATGGTGCCGCCCGAAAACTGCGCATTGTCGAAGTCGACCCTGGCACCAGAGAACTGAGCGCCGTTGAAATTGACCATGCCACCCGAGAACTGCGCACCGAAAAAGTAGACCCCGCCGCCGGGAAACAGCGCACCGTAGAAGCTGACCTTGCCACCGGAAAACTCGGCACTGCGGAAGTAGACCTCACCGCCGGAGAACTCGGCACTGCCGAAGTAGACCTCGGCCCCAGAGAACTGGGCGTCGCCGAAGTACACCACGCCGTCAGAGAATTCGGTGAAGGCGAAGTTGACGTTTCCACCGGAGAAGTGGACACCGCTGAAGTAGACCTGGCTACCAGAGAACTGGGCGTAGCTGAAGTCAACCGTGCCACTGGAGAATTGGGCGCCGCTGAAATCGACCTCGCCGCCAGAGAATTGGGCGAAGCTGAAATCACCGCCGTCAAAGACAACGCTCGTGAAGTCGAAGTCCAATCCCTTCCAGGACACCCTAGCGCGCTTTTGAAGGTGTGCGGCGATTACCCGGATGACCGTGTGGCGGGCTTGTCGGATAGCCCGGAATGCTAGTCGTTGCGGCTCGGAAGCGTCCTCACCAGGATCAGGCTCGTATGGCATCCGCAGGTAGGCGCATAGCACATCAACGCAGGTCTGGCGATTTTCCACCCAGTCATCAGCTAGGCCCGCCATGGCGTACACCCCAGCTAGCCGTACAGTTGCCTTATCACTGCCCAGTTGCTCCGCCGCCGTGGCGAACCGCTCGTTCAAGGTCCGAGTCCGCTGCTCCGTGAGAGTCCTGTCCAACTGATCGCTCTGGGCCGTCAATGTCTTGTCCAGCTGTTTACGCTGCTCTTCGAACGCCTCCTTGGTGTCTCGCTTGGTCGCACGGCGCCCGAAATACTGCGCAGCCAGGGTTCCGATCAGGGTAAGGAAGCTGACGCCCGCTGCGATGATCGCCGCGGTGACCTCAGGGCTCATGAGCGCAAGCTATTACAAAGCGCCGCGCCAGCTCATGGCAGGACGCCGAATCGTTCGGCGAGGTCGCGGAGTTCGGGTCGTGGTCTCAGTCCGGAGAGTTGGAGCAGTTCGCGGGTGACGGCGCGGCCGACGTAGTGGACGCGGGTTTCTTCGGGTGCGATGCGCTCGGCTTCCTGCAGGGCGTGCAGGGCTTCGCCGATCTGCCGTCGCATGGCGTGGGCCTGGGCGAGGTCGAGCAGGTACCGGGCCTGCCGTTCGGGTGACAGGCTGGCGGGGTTGACCTGCTGGCCTAGCTCGATGGCCTGCCCGGCGTCGCCGAGTTCGACGGCGATGCTGACGGCGTGGATGGCGACGTTGGTGGGGCCGAATTCGGTGCCGTAGTCGTCGCGGTCCTGGCCGAGCTGTCCGGCGATCGTGCGGGCGGTCTCTAGGTGCTCGCGGGCCTGGCTGCGCCTGTTATCGCGGGACGCCGCGACGGCCAGGACCAGGTGCAGCGCCCCGTACAGGGACAGCACCCCGGGTTCAGCCTGGCTGGTGATCATCGGTTCCAGCGCGCTGGCGGTGCTGGCCGCGATGTGGTGGGCCTGGTCGCCCCGCCCCACGGCCAGGAACACGTGCGCCATCCGGAACATGGCCGCCGCGACCGCCAGCGGTGACCCGGCTTCTTCGGCGCAGAATCCGGCCCGGTCGGCGGCGATCCAGGCCGCGTCTGCCTCGCCGATCTTGACCATCATGGCGGCGGTGGCCTGGTAGGTGTCGGCGAGCAGGTCGCGTGCCTCGTTCCGGACTTGGTCGTCGTCCGCGGTGCGGGTAGCGGTCTCCAGGCCCGGGATCAGCGCGGCCAGCAGCGGTGCCAGCTCGGCGTACCGGCTGGCGTGCACGAGCTCCCAGACGTCGGCGTGCTGGCGGCGCAGCGCTTCCATCTGCTTTGCCGGTGCGGGAAGTTTCGCCGTGCCCAGTACTGATCCGATGGCCGGGTGACCGGTGAGAGCAAGCCGGATAATGTCGAACGCGTCGGGCCGTTCGTCCGGGCCCGCTTCCTCGTCGTCGCCGCGAAGCTCGGCCACTGACACGCTGAGCACGTCGGCGACTTTCTGCAGGACTGACATCCGGTCCACGGGCCGGACGCCGCGCTCGACCTGGGACACCCAGCTTTCTGACCGGCCGACAAGTCCGGCGAACGGGCTGCAACGCACCTGGGAGAAGTCGCTAGCCGATCGCGCGGCGATCGCGCCACGATCGGCCGTGCCGCTCCTTGATGACCTGCTGGCCAACTGTCGGAAATCGCCTGGCGCAGATGCTTACTCCCAAAACGCTCTGCATCGAGCCGGAGGCCGCCAACCTCCGCTTTCGTAAGGTGAGCTAAGGGGTTTGCGCAGTCGGTGAAGGAATTGCTGGGCCGCGGGTATGCGTCACCAAAGACCTGGAATGTTGTGCTGGAGTAGAAGAGGCGGACGACTTCGGCCAGACCGCGTAGACAGCTGCACTTGCGGCGATGATGGCAATAACTATCGAGACGACGGTAAGCCATATGACGCGGCGCTGAAGCCGGAGATTAGCGCTCGCGCTGGCTAGGTCGGCATTCGTGCTAAGGATCTCCCGGAGATCTTTCTCCATTTGAACAACCCGTTTGCCTGTAGCGACTTGGGAGGTTTTCCATAGACCGATTAGGGAGGGGTTGGGCGCTGGTGTCCTTGGCCCAGGGTGATGGACTACCTCCGAGAAATCTGGCACGTTAGAATCCAATATCGGATTGCCTGGACCCTGCGTGATGTCGTTGGCAACTATTCTACTGTCGAGACCGGCCCGTAGAAGCTGTCGCTGCACCTGTTCCAGTGCCTTTGGTGATTTGTCGCGGCCTGCACGGTCAGCTGCATCCAAGATGCCTATCGTCTGCTCCTCGAGTTCGCCGAACAATGCGGGTACGCTCCAGCTCGTGACTAGAAATGGAATCGATACGTCAAGCCAATACAGACTTCCATTCAATCTGTCGCGTTCATTATCAGAATTATTCGGATCGACTAGATCGCCTTGGCGTGCCGCGAGCATGAGGAAATGACGCTGATCACCCCGAGTGACTAGGTTAAGTCGCAGATTGGGGGCGCTCTTCGCTTGCCAATACCCGTACCAATGGTCGATATCGAGGACGTCTGCCCAGTTGAGTCTTGCGGAACGGGCCTGTTTCTGCCAGGGGATATAGTCCTTCGTGAGCAGTAGCCCAATGGTGGGTAGTTGATCGGAGGATATCCCACAGAAGAAACCAGGAAATTCATCTGCCATCCACTGGACGGCGTCGTTGCGTATTGCTGTGCGCCAGTCGTCTACCGCCTCTGCCTTCTGCTGGCCGACGTTCGGTGTGGTGAAAGTTTTCCCGTTGGCGCTCCGCCGCGCAAAGGTGGCGCGATCATGGTTCAGGATTTCCTCAAGTTGACGCTCGCGATCCTGATCCAGGCGGAAGGTCGCGGTCAGCACTGTTGTCGTCGACGTGAGCGTCATTACATGAAGATGGATATATCTGATCCCTGCCGGTACCTGTCCTTCCACAGAGGAGGCAAAGACTTTACGACCTTTGGGTGTCACGTATGTGATGGGGGTGAAACCGAACGTGCCCTGGCGGCGTGAAGAGAGCACCCAGTCGGCAAGGTCTTCCTTGTGAGTGGTGAGCGAGGACTGATCCATCCTTGCGGTCAGGTCGCGGATACCCGCCACCAGGTTATCGATGGTGGTGGGGGTGAACACCTCGGCCACCCAGAGTAGAGGCATCACCGCCTGCTCTTGAGGAGGTAGCCGGGTTGCCGCGTTGTCCTCAGGATCTTTCTGGGAGAAGAAGCGGACAGCCTCCTCCTCCCACTTCTTATGCCATCGCTCTTCTTTTCGGGTCTGAGCGATCTGCGCGATGCCCGGGAGACGTAGAAAGGGTTGGCGGATGCGCTGCCAACCCGTGAATGCGCCGTCTTCAGTCCCGTCCAAACCTTCAGCCTCGGGTGCTTCCGCCGACACGGCCGTGGGCGGAGAGCTGGCGTCCTTGCCCTGGTCGGCGTAAGACACGCCAGTCGAACCGTTTGATGCGGACTCCGCCGAGTCCGTGTCAGCGGATTGGCTCTTGTGGGGGCCGTCCCCTGATGTGTTCGCTCCCATCTCACTCCCAAAATCGGACATCGAACGAGGAACGGCCCCGGCTCTGTACTGAGCCGAGGCCGCTGACCTGCGCTTTCAGTGGGGTGAGCGATGGGACTTGAACCCACGACACCCAGGACCACAACCTGGTGCTCTGCCAGCTGAGCTACGCCCACCATCGGTGCCTGGCCGACCACGGCCAAGCATTACGCGCGCTGCCCGGACAGGGCACCGCGCGGCTGAGACGAGTATAGCGGCCCGCCAGCGCCCGCACGCACGGCTACTTCGCTGGCGGCACGTTTCCGTACTTGGCCGCGATCACCCGCGCGGCCGCCGAATCCGGCCCGGGCTGCGGCACGAACAGCGCCTCCCGGTAGTACCGGAGTTCCTGCACGCTCTCGGTGATGTCGGCGAGCGCCCGGTGCCCGCCGTGCTTGGCCGGCGAGGCGAAGTAGACCCGCGGGTACCAGCGGCGGGCCAGCTCCTTGATCGACGACACGTCGACCATCCGGTAGTGCAGGTAGGCGTCGAGCTCGGGCATGTCGCGGGCGATGAACCAGCGGTCGGTCGCGATCGAGTTCCCGCACAGCGGCACCTTGCGCGGCTCGGACACGTGCTGCCGCACATACGCGAGCACCGCCTCGGCCGCCTCGGCCAGCGTGATCCCGCTCGGCAGGTCGGCCAGCAGCCCGGACGTGGTGTGCATCTCGCGCACCACGTC
>JASHPP010000185.1 GCA_030038035.1 Trebonia sp. | reverse complement strand
CCCGGCCGACACGTGCGCGGTGTCGGCCAGCGCCTGCCACGCGGTGAGGCCGGCGAGCGGCAGCGCCCCGGCCTGCACGTGGTCGAGGCTGGCGGGCTTGAGGGCGAACGCGCGGGCGGGACCGGTGACGTATTCGGCGTGCGAGCCCACGCCGTGCGGGTAGGGCAGCATGCCGAACACCTCGTCGCCCGGCTTGACGATCGTGACGCCGTACCCGGTCGCTTCCACCACCCCGGACACGTCCCAGCCGAGCGTGAACGGCGGCGGGCCGAGGAAGACGCTGTGTGCCCGGTGCTTCCAGTCGGTCGGGTTGAGCCCCGCCGCGTGCACCCGCACCAGGATCTGGCTGAGGCCGGGTTCCGGCCGCGCCACCTCGACGTCGTGCAGTACCTCAGGACCGCCGAGGACCTCCTGGCGGATCGCGCGCATCGTTGTCATGCCCCAAGCCTGCCCTGCCCCGGCCCCGCAGACAACGGGGCCGGTGAGAGACGGAAGGGTTCGTTCGGGAAAATAATGAATTTAATAGTCCGAACGGACAGTGGCGCCTCTCGCGCGGCGAAGGAGACCTCCGATGGCCTTGTTCAGGCGTGGCATTCACTTCGGCTCCTACGGGAGCGTCGACGACGGGCCGGCGGTGTTCGACCGGCTGGCCAAGGCCGTCGAGATCGCGGAGGCGTCCGGGTTCGACGCGATCTCGGTGCCGGACCACCTGCAGCAGAACCAGGTGGGCGGCGGGCCTGACTCCCCCATGTTCGAGGCGTACACCCTGCTCGGGGCGCTCGCGATGCGGACCTCATCGCCCCGGCTGCTCGCGCTGGTCAGCCCGGTCACGCTGCGCAGCCCCGCGCTGCTCGCCAAGTGCGTGACCAGCGTCGACGTGCTCTCGCACGGCCGGGCCGTGCTCGGCGTCGGCGCCGGGTGGGACGCCGCCGAGCACGCGGCGTACGGGCTCGCCTTTCCCGGCACCGGCGAGCGGATGGACCGGCTTGACGAGGAGCTCGCGGTCTGCCGCGCGCTGCTGCGCGGGCCGCGCGCGACTTTCGACGGCAGCTTTTACGCCGTCCGCGACGCGCCGAACTCGCCGCGGCCGGTCGCCGGGACGATCCCCGTGCTGGTCGCCGGGGGCGGGGAGCGCCGCACGCTCGACATCGCGGCGCGGTACGGGGACGCCTGCAACGTGTTCGGCGGCGACCCCGCGATCGTGCGGCACAAGTTCGACGTGCTCGAGCGGCACTGCGAGCGGGCCGGGCGCGACCCGGCCGAGATCACCAAGACCGTGTTCGTGTTCCGCACCGACGACCTGGCCGAGTTCGCGGCGGGGGCGCGCGGCAGCGCGGCGGCCGGCGCCGACGGCCTGATCGTGGTCGGGCCGGAGGACCCGGGCAGGATCCCGGCGATCGGCGCGGTGCTCGCCGAGGTGTTCCCTGACGTGACGTGACTACGGCGCGGCAGGACTGCCGCGGGCGATGCGCTTCACCTCGGCGGCCTCGAGCTTGCCCGTGGGTGTCCTGGGCAGCCGGGGAAGCAGCACGATCGCGCGCGGCACCTTGTACCCGGCCAGCGTGCGCCTGACCGCCTTTTGCAGTTCCTCGCTGGTCAGCGTGCCGCTCGCGGTGGCCACCACGGCCACCACGCGTTCGCCCCATGTCTCGTCGGGGACGCCGACGACCGCGGCGTCGGTGACCTCGGGGTGCGCGAGCAGGACGTCCTCGACCTCTTGCGGGTGGACCTTCTCACCGCCCGTGTTGATGACGCCCGACCCCCGGCCGAGAAACCGGATGGCGCCGTCTGGCTCCACCTCGACCAGATCGCCCGGCATGGAGTAGCGGACCCCGTCGAAGGTCCTGAACGTGGCCGTGGTCTTAGCGCCGTCCTTGTAGTAGCCGAGCGGTATCGGCCCGCTGAACGCGAGGACGCCGACCGCGCCGCTGCCGGGGGGAACCGGCTCGCCGTCAAGCGTGAAGACCCGCGCGGCGGGCACGGGGAAGAACCTGGCAGGCAGGTCATCGACCGACGAGGTGACGGCCAGGGCGAACGGGCCTCCTTCGCTCGAGGCGAGGGCATCGGTGATCGTGACGCTGGCCCGTTCGTGCAGGGCGCGCTTCAGCCGGTCGCTGAACGCGGTTCCCGAGCTGATGACGGAGTTCAGCGCGCCGAGATCATGCGGCCGCCCGGCCTGCTCGGCTGCTATCAGCTCGTCAGTCAGCGGCTGGCACACCGCGTTGCCTGCCACCACGAGCGTGCGGACGCGCTGGCGGGCGACCGTTTCCCAGACATGCCGCGCGTCGAGCGGGCCGGGGCGGGTGGTGACGACGCGGCCGCCGGCCAGCAGCGTGCCCATCGCGTTGAACAGCCCGGTCGCGTGCATGAGCGGGACGACAGGCAGCACCACAGGCGCCCGGCCCGCGGCCCGCAGGCTCGCGGCGATCAGGGCCGCTTCGCGGGGCGTGGCGGGCGGCTCAGGCACTCCCAGCCGCCGGTAGAGGGCGGGCGACATCGAGCCCATCAGTTCGGCCAGCCGCCACATCACGCCCTTGGGCCGGCCTGTCGTGCCGCCCGTGTACATGAACAGCTGGTCAGAACCAGGGCGGGGCTCGGCAGGCCGGGGGCTGGCCGCGGCGATCACGTCCTCGAGCCCGGGCAGCTCCGGGCCTGGCGCCCCGGGCGTGCCTGCCGGTGCGGGCCCTGCGCGGACGAGCAGGCGCAGCCCGGGCAGGTTGGCGGCGGCATGCGTGACGTTGGCGGTCAGTTCCCCGCTGAAGACCAGGGCCGCCGTGTCGGCGTCCGCGAGCAGGGCCGAAAGCTCGTCGCTTGTGTACCGGTAGTTGGCGTTGACGGGCACCGCGCCGATCTTGAACGCGGCGAACACCGTCTCCAGATAGGCCGCCCCGTTGTACAGGTAGCAGGCCACCTTGTCGCCGGGCCCGACTCCCGCGTCCGCCAGGGCGGAGGCCAGCCGCGCGGCGCGTTCCTCGAATTCGGCGTACGTGTAGTCCCGCCCGGGCTCGGAGATCGCGACCGCGTCCCGCAGGGTGCCGGCGACAGCTTCCCAGACCGTGCCGAAGGAAGCGTCCACCCGATGAGCTATATGCTGGCCGGCGCCCTTGAGTCAAGCCTGCCCGCGGTCCCGGCGGGCAAGGCTATGGCGAGACGGCGGTCTTGCGCAGCAGGAAGAACACGCTTGGCCCGAAGTACAGCCTGCCTAGCGGCCGCTGTGCCACCTTCTCGACCGCGAGCAAGGCGGACTGCGGAAGTGCCGCCTTGGCGAGCGGGTGCCGCAGGTTGGAGACGGAAAGCACCTGGTGGACCCGCAGGCCGACGGCCGCGAGCTGGCTGGTGACCGTGCGCGGGTGGTGGTTGACGTACGGGGCGGTGCCGCGCCGCCTGGAGTCGTCCGAACGGATGTCGACCGGTGCCCGTGAGGCGCGCCGGCCGTGCAGGAAGCCGTCCACGCGGCGGCCCATGTGCACGGAGTTGGCGACCTCGATGACCGCGTAGCCGTCCGGCCGCAGTATCCGGGAAAGCTCGGCGAACTCGGGCTCGGGATCGGGCAGGTGATGCAAGACCCGGATCAGCGTGGCCAGGTCGACGCTGTGATCGGGGAATTGCAGGTGCATGGCGTCCGCGAGCAGCCGCTCGAAACGCGAGCCGGGAAAAATCTGCGCAGAAAGGTCGAGTTGCTGCCTGCTCGGGTCGGCGAGGGTGACCCGGTCGGCAAATTCACTCAGGATCGCGCTCAGCCGGCCGTAGCCGCCGCCGATGTCGACCGCGTGGGAAAACCTGTGCCCGCGCAGCAGCCGCCGCAAGGCGATGACTTCGGCCTGGTGCTCGTAGTCGCGGCCGACCCAGAATTCGGCGTAGTTGAAAGCCGGATCGTTGTAAAAGTCGCTCCGCCGGACCTTTGCCGTGCCTGCTGACATCGTGCCCCCGTGATGTTCCCGCTGCCGCGAATTTACCCGGGAAGTTAGCGGTCCACCCGCTGCCGAGTCAATTACCTGGCATAATTTTTTTCCGCGGCAAACGATTGGCGAATGGCGGGCAATTGCGCTGCGGGCAGGCAATTGTCCGGTGCGCGGCAATTGCCGCGCACCGGACAATTGCCGAGTGCGAGGAAAATTATCCGGCCGGGGGTTGTCGGGGCGTTTGACCTGGGTAGGTAGCCAACCACATCCTCAGCGCGGGACTCAACCACGACAATGGGGGCTACATGCATTACAAACTCGACATTCTGGCAGAGAAAGGATATGTCATCCTCAGCGATTACGGCGGGACGCCCATCCCGCCGGCCGAGTGGGAATCGCTTGAGTACTTGGACTGGAAGAGCGGCGGCGACACGAACTTCGCGCCGCTGGCCTCGGCGACCGGTGAGATGGACTGCCGCGGCTTCTGGGACCACGGCAAGCCGGACAAGTTCGGGCTGTGGACGTCCAACAGCGAGACCGCGCCGAGCCTGGTCCGCTACATCGGGGGGGTCGCGGGCAACTATGGCCGGGTCCGTGTCATCAAGCTCAACCCAAGCGACGAGCCGACGGCGCTGCGCCAGCTGCACAGGGACGACAACAACCGGCTCAACCCTGACGGGACTGGCTGGGTGGTCCGGTCCTGGCTGGAGCTGGACAACGCGCCGGGCCAGTCGGTGTTCATCCTGCGCGAGGACAAGGACGATCCCGCCACGGAGACGCGCATCAGGCTGCATCCGGGGCGGCAGCTGGTCATCGACACCGAGCGCCTGTGGCACGTGGTCTGGCACCCGGGGCCGCGGCCGCGCTACGCGCTTATCGCCTCGTGGGAAAGCGACAAGGTGCTCGACGACTGGATCAGGCGGCAGGTCCCCAGCCAGCGCCAGCTGCTCGGCGCGGGCGGCTAGCCCGCATTTCTTATCGCCTTATTACCGCGCCAGCCGCGGCCTTACGCGATGCCCTGACCGCGGTCGATGCTAGTGCTCATGAAGCACTGGTTCTTCTGTCCCTGGCCGTCGGCCGGCGGCGGCCCGGATGCTGAGCTGGCGGAGGGAGAAGGCCCGCTGCCCGCGGCCAGCCGGGCCTGCTGCTGCGCGGCCAGCCCGCTGGTGCGGGTCGTCATGCCGCCGACGCCTGACCGCCCGCGCCCGGTGGACCTGCTGCTGTGCGGTCACCACTACCGGGCCAGCCATGCTGCCCTGCAGGAAGCAGGCGCCGCCGCCTACAACAAGGACGGCGCGCTGATCCTGGCCGCCGCCCGCGAACTGCCGAGCGCCAGGGAACTGGAAACCGGGCCGCTGGCGCGCCTGGCGCGGTTATCCCCGGGGGGCGACCCCCCGGAACCCCCCGGCCGCGCCTTAACGGCGCACCTGCTCCGGGGGACTGCGGCCCGATAGCGCCGCCTGGCCGGGGGGGGGCGACCCCCCGGAACCCCCCGGCCGCGCCTTAACGGCGCACCTGCTCCGGGGGGACTGCGGCCCGATAGCGCCGCCTGGCCGGGGGTCTGCGGCGCGGTGCGTCACGATTGAGGCAACCTGCGGCCGATGACAGCGGCCTTCGGGCCGTCCGGTGAGCGCAGGCGCTCCTGGACCACCATGCGCGCGTACTCCTCGGACTCCCCGTCAGGCACCCAGGCGAAGCCGTCCCCGGTCACCGTAGCGGCGACGGGGAAGATCTGCCGGGTAAGGTCCGGGCCACCGGTCGCCGAGTCATCGTCGGCTGCGTCATACAACGCCTGCACGCAGGCCAGCACCGCATCACCGGCCGGCATGTTCTCGGCATAGAGCTTCTTCAGTGAGCCCCTCGCGAATACCGATCCCGAGCCGATGGCGTAGAACTGGCGCTCCTCGGCAGGGCCGCCTGCCACGTCGTAGCTGAATATCCGGCCGATCCCGGCGTCCTCGTCATAGCCGGCGAACAACGGCACCACCGCCAGCCCCTGCATCGCCGCGCCGAGATTCCCCCTGATCATCGTCGCCAGCCGGTTGGCTTTGCCCACGAGGCCCAGCGGCTGTCCCTCCATCTTCTCGTAATGCTCGAGTTCGACCTGGAACAACCGCATCATCTCGACAGCAAGGCTCCACGCCCCCGCCACTCCGGCCGCCGAGTACTCATCGGTACGGAACACCTTCCGGACATCGCGCTTGGAGATCATGCCGGCCATCGTCGCGCGCCGGTCTCCGGCTAGGACCACTCCCCCGGCGAACGTGGCCGCGACGATTGTGGTGCCGTGCTCCAGCTCAGGAACCGTCCTGCCGCCAGCACCGGGATCTTCTCGCACGAGGCCGCGCTGCAGCAGGTCCGGGGCGTATGACGCGAGGAACTCGGTGAAGGAGGATGTCCGCGCCGCCATGAATGCCCCGGGCAGGCGCCGATCGCGGTCCAAGTAGGGGTCCACGCTTACTCCCTGCCATGAGTACGGTCTCGGACCGACTCTACTGTGACCGGAGGCGGCCGCGGCACGGGCAGCCGTGCGGTTTCCCTGGCGTCACCCGAGTCCCGCAAGTGCCACTTTGGACACTCTGTGCATGGACAAATCGCCCATAATGGGCGACGAAATGGTCACAGAGTGTGCAAAGTCGGTCCCCAGGCCCCAAAGAGTGTGCAAAGTGGCACGCCCGGGGCCAGTGTGACCAAAGCCGCGGCGAGAGGCGACGGCCGGGGCTGGAGGCCCGCCTGGCGGGCGTCTGGGCCGCTGGCGCAGCCGACCCGAACGAACCGGGCCATTGGCGCAGCCGGCCCGAACGAACCGGGCCATTGGCGCAGCTGGCCCGATCGAGCCGGGCCGCTGGCGCAGCTGGCCCGGTATCTGGGCGGTCTAAATGGCCGGCGCGGGGAGGGCGGTTCCGCTCACCACCAGCCTCGTTCCAGTGCGCGGTCGGTGCCTCGTGTCCGGTCGAGTGCGTCGAGCTCGGCCATGTCCGCGCCGGAGAGGGTGAAGTCGAAGATCTGCGCGTTCTCGGCGATCCGCTCCCGGTGGGTCGACTTGGGGATGACCGGGATGCCGTGCTGCAGGCACCAGCGCAGGAGCACCTGCGCCGGCGTGCGGCCGGCGCGCTGCGCGACCCGGCGAACGGTCGCGTCCGACAGGTGCCGACCGGTGCCCAGCGGGCTGTAGGCCTCGACCGCGACGTTCAGCCGCTCGCACGCCGCGAGCAGCGCGCGCCGGTCCTCGAACGGGCTGAACTGCACCTGGTTCACGGCCGGGACCACGGTGCCCGCCGTGGCCACCTTGTCGAGGTCGGCGGCGCTGAAGTTCGACACGCCGATCGAGCGGGTCAGCCCGCGCTCGCGGGCGCGCTCCATCCCCGGCCACGCCCACGTCGGCCCGCGCTGCGGCCAGTGGATGAGGTAGAGGTCCACCTGGTCGACGCCGAGCCGCCGCAGGCTCTGCTCGGCCTCGGCGACGGGATCGCGGTGACCGGGGTAGAACTTCGTGGTGATGAACACGTCCTCGCGCGGCACGCCGCTGTCCCGCAGCGCCCGGCCGACGCTCTCCTCGTTGCCGTACGCCTGGGCGGTGTCGATGTGCCGGTACCCCAGCTCAAGCGCCCAGCGCACGGCGTTCACGCACACCGGCCCGTTGGGCACCTGCCAGACCCCGAGGCCTAGCATCGGAAGCTGATTGCCGTCCGCGAGGACGCGGGCCCGCCCGTCCGCCGTGACTGCGCCGACCGTCATGCCTGGCTCCCCTTCGTTAGGCGGTTTCTCCTAGCATTCCACGTCATGCCAGCGGCGAGCCCCGGGCCGGGGCGGCATCGTGCTGCGAGGATTGGGGCATGGTGGCTTACCTGCCGGGGATGTGGCACGACTTCGCGGTCACCGTCGCCAGCCTTGCCGGGGCGCTGACCGGCCTGCTGTTCGTCGCCGTGTCGATCAAGAGCGATGCGCTGGCCGCCTCCCGCGGGCTCGCGTCCCGCGCCGCGCAGACGCTCGTGCTGTTCATGACCTCGGCGATCGCCGCGGTCCTGCTGGTGACGCCACAGCCGCGGCCGGCCATCGGCGCGGAACTGCTCGCGCTGTCGGCGGTGTCGGGTGCTGCCCTGTTCACCTTCGACCGGCGCGCCGGTCACGCCCCGCAAAGCCGGCTCGAGCGTTACCTCGAGGTGGCCTCGCCCAACCTGATCACCGACGTGCTCGTCGGCGTCGCCGGGCTCACCCTCCTCCTGCAGGCGGGCGGGGGCCTGTACTGGATGATCCCGGCGGTGCTCGCCAGCCTCACAAGCGGCGTGGTCAACGCGTGGCTGTTCCTGCTCAAGATGCCTGGCTGACGTGCTCGTTCGCCGCTGCGGGCCCCGCGGGTATCAGCAGCTCGAACGTCGAGCCGCGGCCGACAGTGCTGTGCACCCGGACCGAGCCGTGGTGGGCTTCCGCGATCGCCGCCGCGATCGGCAGCCCGAGCCCGAACCCGCCGGCCTCGCGGCTGCGGAAGGGCTTCGCGCGGGCGAAGCGGCCGAAGATCCGGTCCAGGTCCGCTTCCGGGATGCCGCAGCCGGAGTCCGCCACGGCCAGGACCGCGTTCCCGTCCTCGATGCGGGCGCTGAGCTCGATGCTGTCGTCGGTCTCGGTGTGCGCGATGGCGTTCTCAAGCAGCGCGTCAAGCGCCACCGCCAGGCGGTCGCGGTCGCCCTGGATGGTCGTCTCGGCCACCTCGCCCAGCCGCCACTTGCGCGGCGTGTACGCCCAGCGGTCCAGCGTGTCGATCACGACCGAGTCGACGCCGACCGGCGCCAGGTCAAGGAAGTCCGGGTTTCCCGCCGAGGCGAGCAGCAGCAGCCGGCTCGACAGCCTGCGCAGCCGGCCCAGCTCGCCAACGACCACCCGCGCGTCCTCGGCGACCGCCTTGTCGGTGGCGGCCTGCTCGATGAGCTCCGCGTGCCCGAGCGCCACGGTGATCGGCGTGCCGAGCTCGTGCGAGGCATCGAGCAGGAACGTGTGCTGCTGCTCCATCAGCCGCAGGTTCTCGCGGGAGACGCGCTGCACCTCTTCCATCGCCGCCAGCCGTTCCTCAAGCGCGGCCTGCCGCCGTCGGCCCTGCCAGACCATCGCCAGGAACATCACCGCGACCAGCGGGACCTCGACCAGGTAGTCCCCGCCCTGCACGCCGGACACGACCTGCTCCCCGATGATCCCGCCGGTCGCCAGCGTCACCAGGGCCACCGTCAGCATGGCGGGCTGCCACCGCCACATCCGGAACCCGTAGACAATCGTCAGGCTCACCCAGATGACCAGGAAGGGGATCGTCGACCAGTTCCCCATCGCCTGCATCCCGGCCAGGTTTATCGCGACGAACACCACCCAGGCGATGTCGATCCACGACGACCGCGCCCACCGCAGCACGCGG
>JASHPP010000184.1 GCA_030038035.1 Trebonia sp. | reverse complement strand
CCCGCGCCGCGTCCATGGCGACGGCGAGCAGTTCGGCGCTGCCTGGGGCGGGCATGGTCACGCCGGCGCCTGCAACACCCGGGGCGGGCGGGATGGCGGGGTGTACCGGCAGCAGTCGGCCGGGCACTCCCCGGGCGCGGCACCCAGCGTCCCGAGCGCGACCGGCTCCGCGCCGGTCATTCGCTCCCGGACCAGTTCGGCCACCATCCGCGCGAACCGGGGCGACGACCCGGGGGCGGCGGCCCGGACGAACGCCAGGCCGAGCGAGGCCGCCGTCTCCGCCGCCTCGATGCCGAGGTCGTGCACGACCTCCATGTGGTCGCTCACGAACCCGACGGGGATGGCCACGACCGCGGGGACGCCGCACTTCGCCAGCGTCCGCACGTGCTCGCAGACGTCCGGCTCGAGCCAGGGCACGCCGGGCGGGCCGCTGCGGCTCTGGTAGACGAGATCGTGGGCGAGGCAGCCGCCACCCGTGCGTTCGGAGATAAGATTCGCGGCTTCGGACAGCTCAGCGGCGTACCTGCCCCCGGCCACCGCGGGACGGGCGGTGTCCGCGCAGACGCTGCCGCTGGCAGCGGCCATGCCGACAGGAACGCTGTGCGCGGTGAACACCAGGCGCGCGCCGTCGGCGAGCCCGGCGGGCAGCGTGCGCAGCGCTGCCCCGGCGTTGTCCGCGAACGGCTCGATGAACCCGGGATGGTTGAAGTAGGGGCGGATCTTGTCGATGCGGGGAGCGCGCGGGCCGACTGCCGCGACCGCCCTGTCGATGTCGTCCAGGTACTGCCTGCACGCCGAGTAGGAACTGTACGCCGAGGTCGCGAACGCGATCACGCGCCGCGCCCCGTCGTCGGCCAGCTGCCGCACGGTGTCCTCGAGCAGCGGGTGCCAGTTGCGGTTGCCCCAGTACAACGGCAGGTCGATGGCGGCGGCGGCGAAGGCGCCGCCGATCGCGGCGAGCAGCTGGCGGCACTGGGCGTTGATCGGGCTGACCCCGCCTGCCGCGTAGTAGTGCTCGGCCACCGCGGCCAGCCGCTCCTCCGGCACGCCGCGGCCACGGGTGACATTCCGCAGGAACGGCAGCACGTCGTCGGGCCCCTCCGGGCCGCCGAACGACACCAGCAGGAACGCATCGTAGGCGGGCATGTCCCTATCCAACCAGGCACGCGGCACGGTCCGGTACACAGCCGGCGCACCCGGGCGCGGCGGCGCGAAAGCGGATCGCTGCCGGCCGATATCGTAGCGTTAGATGAGGTCACGCACGCGATGACGGGTGCTGGCCAGGCGGGTACTCGGGAGCGCTACGGCCGGCGCGGGTTCCTTGCGCCCTACGCTGCGATCGTCAATGTCCGCGGTGCGTGGCGGTTCTCGGCCGCGGCGCTCATCGGGCGGATGCCGATGGCCACGTACGGCCTGGGCGCCGTGCTGCTGATCGCCGAGGTGACCGGCCGGTTCGCGCTCGCGGGGAGCGTGTCCGCGGCAGGCTCACCCGGCGGGGCGGCCTGCTCGCCGCGGTTCGGCCGGCTCGCCGACACGCACGGCCAGCGCCGAGTCCTGCTGCCGCTGGTGGCCGGCTTGCGGCGAGCGTGGCAGGGCTAGTCGCCGCGGTGCAGCTGGACGCTCCGGATTGGACGCTGTTCCTGGCCGGGATCGCCGGCGGCGCCACCATGCCCGCGCTCGGCCCGATGGTACGCGCCCGGTGGAGCGCGCGGTCCTCGCCGCCTGCTGCGCGGTCGCGAGCGCACTGGTCTGCGTAGGCGGCCTGCGGCGGCTGGCGGCCGCGCACGCGTAGCACACTCGGCATACCGCTTGGGCGGGCAGTGAGTCCAGCGGCCTGCCTAGCCGAACTCGCGGGCGTACTCCGCGGCCAGCGTGAGCACCTCGTCCACGTACCAGTCGGCGTGGTTGTAGTCGAAGATCGCCTGCCACAGCGCCTGGCCGCCCGCCGCCGCGCCGTCGGCGCACAGCATCCGGGCCGCGGACGGCACCGCGTCGAGCGGGTTCATGATGTCCGGCGGGCCGGTCTCGCCGAAGCCGTCGATGCCCCAGAGCCGCCAGGTCGACGGCAGGAACTGCATCGGCCCGAGCGCCCCGGCGGTTGACGGGCCCATGTTCGCGCCGTCGTCGCTCTCGATCTGCCCGATCGCGGCGAGCACCGTCCAGGACAGCCCGGGGCAGTACTGCGCGGCGGACTCCTGGAACAGCGCCAGGTAGCTGGTCGGCCTGCCCTTGGGCGGGCTGGTGTCGACGGGCAGCCTGGTGGTGAGTTCGACCGGGACCAGGCGAATCACCCGGCTGTCGCGGCCAAGGGTCGCCTTGACCTGCGCGACAAGCGCGTTCATGTCCGCGGCCGGCGCGTTGATCAGCACGGCCACGTCGGGCACGAGGCCGAGCTGCCTGGCGCGCTGCTCGTCGACGATCGCGTCCACGCCGGCTATCCCGAGCAGCGCCCTGGCGCCGAACGTGATCACGGTCCGCACGGCGGCCGCCACCGGGTACTCGCCCGAGCTGACCAGCTTGTCCGCGAGCGCGGCCTGGGCGGTCGTGATCAGGTCGCCTCGCGCGAAATCGGACCACACCTGCTGGCTGACCGCCGTCGCCGGCGGGGTCCACGGGCGCAGTGCGGCCGCGGACGCGCCGAGCACGGTGAGCTGCCTGCCGTTGACCGTGATCCGCGCCCCGGCGATCGGGAGCACGGCCCGCACCTGCCGCAGCTTGCTGATCCGGTCCAGGTCCGCCGCGGTCACGCCGCCAGGGACGGCGGCGATGATGTCGGGGACGATGAGGCGCGGGACGGCCGCCCCCGCGGCGGACGGCTGCTGCTTCGCCGCGGCGCCAGCGGTGCCCGCGGTGCCCGGGGAGGCTGTCCCGGCCCCTGGCCGGCGGGAGGTGACGCCGGCGGGCACGGGGAGGTTCAGCGCGGTGGCCGCGTCGCCC
>JASHPP010000183.1 GCA_030038035.1 Trebonia sp. | reverse complement strand
TCAGCGCCGGCTCCAGCGCGCTGTAGTCATAGGGCAGGTCGGGAAGGGTGTAAACAGCCATGGCAGCTCCTTCGTCGTACCGGCTAGGTCGTTGCTCCTGCTTTATATCCGCAGGCGCATATTAAAGTTACTTGCGATTAATTCGCAATCATACAGACGGCGCTCCTGCGAACTCATGCAGGTGGCCGTTCTGTGCTCAGATCTCCGGCAATGGCGAAACGTGTAGTCCGTGACGTGTGGTTTTCCCCGCGATCTCCTGTGCGTAATTCTTAAAGTTTTGGTAGCATAGTGGCATGTCAGCGGCGGTTGCGGCGATCCTGGGAGGCATGCCAGAGCCACGGGACCTTCGGATGCTCACCTCGGGGGGCCGGTGCGTGATCTGGGCGGGGCCGGTGGTCCTGTTCGAGTACGACGCCGCTGATACCGCGATGCGGAACATCGCGCTGGCGACGCTGCGGCAGCTGGGGTTCAGGGGCAGGACAGTCGCGGCGGTGCTGGGGCTGACGGAGAACTACGTCTCGACGCTGCATAACGCGGCGATGCGGGAAGGGTCAGCGGCGCTGATCGGGCAGCCGCGGCCGGGCCGGCCCGGGACGGTCAGCCCGGCGCAGTGGGCGCAGGCCAGCCAGCTGCGGGCGCAAGGCGCCAGCGACGCGCAGATCGGGCGGCAGCTGGGGGTGGCGCATACCACGATCAGCCGCCGCCTGGGCCCGCGCGGGCAGGCGGCCGGCGGCGGCGGGCCTGGCTGGGCGCCCGCCGAACCCCTGTTCACCGAGCCGGAGCCGGCCACCCCGGCTGAGGCCGGGCCTGCGGCTGATTCCGGGGCTGAAGCTGATGCCGGGCCGGCGGCCGGGGTCCGGGCAGAGCCCGCAGCTGAGCCTGCGGCATCACCCGGGCCTGCAGCATCGCCTGAGCCGGCGGCAGGGCCAGGGGCCGGGGAGCCTGGGGCGGGCGGGCCTGGCGGGCTGCGGCCGTGGCCGCTGGTGCCTGAGGGGGTGTTCCGGTCCCGGTACGCGGGGGCGATGCTGCTGCACGGGTTCTTCGCCCGGGCCGGCGCGGGCACGGTCCTGGCCCGCGCCGGCGGCCGGGCGGCGGAGCCGGGAGACGCGGCGCTGCTGGCCGCGGTGAGCATGTGCTTCGCGCTGGGCGCAGCGACCACCGGGCAGTTCAAGCACTTGACCGCCGCCGAGGCCGGGCCGCTGGCCGGGCTCGGGACCCTGCCGGGCCTGCGGACCCTGCGGCCCCGGCTGGCGCAGATCGCCGACGCTGCGGACCCGGTGGCAGTGCAGCGGCTGTTCGCGTCCGCGATGCTGACCGCGGACCCGGTCATGTCCGGGGTCTATTACGTCGATGACCACTTCGTCCCGTATACCGGCGCCAAGCCGGTCCCCAGGGGCTGGAACAACAAACGCGGGCGCGCTGAGCGGGGGCGCGCGGACACCCACGTGACCGCGCACGACGGGCGGGCAGTCTGCTTCGTCACCGGGGAGCCGTCCGGGCTGAGCACCACGCTGCCGCTGGCGCTGGCCGAACTGAAGAAAGCCGCCGGCCCGGGCGCGAAGATCATGCTCGGGTTCGACCGCGGCGGCGCCTACCCCCAGGTGTTCAGGCACTGCCGCGAGCAGGACGTGCACTGGGTCACCTACCGGCGGGCGCCGCTGGCCGTCCCGGCGATGCTGCCGGTCATCACCACCATCACCATCGCCGGCCGGCAGCGGGAAATCGCCTGGGCCGATGAGAAAGTGCAGATCAAGGACTACGGCGAAGCACGGCAGATCACGCTGTTCGAGCACGGCCAGGCCGTGCTGCAGATCCTGACCTCGGACTTGCAGGCGTGCCCCGCGGACATCTTGTCGTGGCTGAAATCCCGGTGGCGGGAGGAGAACTTCCTGAAATACGCCTCCGAGAACTACGGCATCGACAAGATCTGCGACTACATCGCCAGCATCGAGACCAACACCAAGATCACCGATAACCCGGCCCGCAAGAAAGCCGGCGCCGCGGTCCGCGAAGCGGAGAAGAAACTGGCCGCCGCCGAGCGGGCCCTGGCCGGGCTGCTCACCGACCCCGCCCTGACCGCAGCCGCCAAGAACGCGGCCATCCCCGCCGCCCAGGCCAAGATCACCCGCGCCCGCAAGGCCGCGGCCGCCGCCGTCGATGCCCGCAAGGACATCCCCGCCAAGCTGCCCGCCTCCGACATCGACCCCGACGCGAAGAAAGCGCTGCTGCGCACAGGCCGCCGCAGCCTGCAGATGGTCCTGCGGCTGCTCGCCCACAATGCCGAGCACTGGGTATCGGGCCAGCTCAACGCCTACCTCCGCGACGACGACGAGTACCGCGCCATCACCCGCCAGACCATCATCCGCGGCCTGGCCGGCGTCATCACCTACACACCGGACGCGATAACCGTCCAGCTCGACCGGCCCCGCGCACCCCGCGTCGCCCGCGCCCTGACAATGCTCATCGAGCAGGTCAACAACGAACCACCCGTCATGCCCGGCGACACCCGCCCCGTCACCTACCGGCTCAATCCCGAACCCGGCCTTTAACTCCCCACGCACAGCGTCTGCCGGAGATCTGGGTCCCTGTGGGAGGCAGGCTACTCACCTTCCGCAGAATCTCGACCGTTGCCGAGGCTGGGAAATCGGCAGCGTCCTGCAGCAGTCGAATGAGAAACTGTTCTCTCAACTCTGCGCTAATCGCCATCGTAGCAGCGAATGACTCGTAAAGCTTCTGCCGCCTGCTCGGCGATTCCCCGCGAGCGTAGTCCAGACGTGCCAGCATGTATCCGGGCAAGTCGGCACTTCCGTCGTTTTGCTGATAACGGATTTCACCATCCAAGGCCCGCAGGTAAGGAACGGTCTGGAGCAAGAGCATTGCGGTCTGCCAGCTGGGCGTAAATGCGATATCGCGAAATATGCGACTCGCCCTGTTGCCGAATGGTATTTCTACGTCGTAGGAAACATCTTCGTGCGAAGATAGGTGAACATCGAAGTTTGTCAGCTCGCTAGACTTCTCCGTTACGACGAAGCTGTCAATCGGCGATACTGGCGATCCATCATCCCTTGTCAGATTTATTTCTACCGGTCCGCCCCTGCGGCTGATCCGCGCGCGGATGGTGTCGATGAGGCTATTCCACTCTGAGGATGTGAATGCAGAACGCCAAAGGTAGCCGTACTCTGCCCATTTCTTACCTGTATCGGCTGTCCCGCAGAATTCTGTTGCACTGACCTCGCCAACCATGACGACGAGCATCAGCACAAGATTGGCGGAGTAGCAGGCAAGGCGCCGGGGAATCGCGTACCGCATCGGCTCATAGCGCTGAAATGACCGGTTCGGATGCGGATATAGTGATCCCGTGATGAGATCGCAGAGCATTTCCCGGCAGCGAGCGCGTTCATCGCCGGGGATCTGCTGAAGCAGCTCGCTCATGAAACGCACGATCGGAGTCCGGCTCGCCAGGCATGAAAATGATAGCGTCGCGTACAGGAAGCCGTCGTCGAGGGGGCCTGCCGCAGTCGTCCCGCGGCGCATCACCTGCCTGTATTCCGCTATGTCACGCAGTGCGGTGACGGCAAGCCGGGCCACGAGGAACTCCCCGAACGTAGCGTGCAGGAACTCATAGCTTCGCATGCGCTCATCGTGCCGGCGGGCCTCGGATTTGTGGACGAAGAAGAACCGGCCGGTCGCGCGCTGCGCGGGTGTGAGAGCGGCGTCTGGGTCGATCTCCGTGTCGTCATCATCAGGGAAAAGAACCGGCAGGTCCTGGTTCAGCTCTGCTTCGCTGGCGGCCTGCTGCCCGCGGGCGAACATGGCGAGCGCGACGACAGCCAAGCGCTGAACTTCGCGCGCTGCCAGCTGGCGTTGCCGGAGGGCCGACAGCGCCCGGTTGCGTGCCGACTTGCTGACCTCGCGGAAAGCGAATTCGGTAAGCAGACGCTCGTACAGTTCAGCCCGTCCCATTCGGGTATCGAGCCGCTGAAGACCGTTGTCTGTGGCATCGAAGATAGCCACTAGCAGCAGGAGCAAGGGCTGCTCGGCGAGTTCGCGGTGCGCAAGCGCGGTCTCGGCAGGCAGCGGCCGCAGTCCTCGCGCAGCTAGGACGGGAGCATTATGGCGGTCCCAGATCTCCAGC
The DNA here is from genome assembly GCA_030038035.1 of Trebonia sp. The sequence continues at coordinate 1,995 of JASHPP010000183.1, read as the reverse complement.
CAGCGACGTACCTGGTCTTCGGTAAACGGCTGCAACTGCAGGACTAGGCTACCCACCGGAAACCGGGAAAGGTCGGCGGCAACGGTACGGCTTGTGACGATCACCGCGACCGGGTGGCCGACCTGCGCCTGCCTGAGCTGGAAATCCCGCACTTGTTCCAGGTAGTCATACCGGTTCACTGCGGTCGCCTGGACCAGTTCATCAAACCCGTCAAGCAGCACGACCGGCAGTGCTCCTTCGGCCGCCTCAACCAGGTCATGCCAGCTGACCCGCTCACCGGGCCGCTGGAAGATAGCCTGCTCGATCTGTTCCTGGATCATGGACTCCGCGGCTACATCGCGCAGCTGGATCAAGACAGGGAGGAAATCTTGTTCCGGCAGCCGCGCTGCCAGAACCTCGGCCAGCTTGGACTTTCCAGATCCCGGTTCACCAAGCACCACCAGCGGGAGCCCAGCGGCCCGCGGTGAAGTCAGATAACCCGCGAAAAACGCCTCGATATCCGGCACTAGCTCCTGGGCCTCCCACCACTGGCTTTCCGCTGGCCTGTCTCCCGGCCTGATCTCCGCGACTCGGCAGACGGGATTCACGTAGCCCTCCCCTAGGGAGGGAAGCACCACGCCATCAGGTGCCTGCCCGGAGCCTATGATCGGCTCGGTCAGAGCAGCGCGGTAGCTCATTGCAAGATGCATGCGTGGCCTTTGGCCCGGGCGGCGGAGGGTCATCTCTGTCAGAAGCGACGACATTCCCGACAAAGCGGCGCCCACCGCGCGGACTTCGGTTAGGCCTGCCCAGACCGCGAACTCGCGGTTGTCCATGGCCAAGAAGCGGTATCCATCGTCATACCGGTCGAGAGCTCTCGGCGGCAGCGCGTGGATCGCTTCGTCCAGCGCATGCTTGCTGTCGCCGTCGAGTTCGTCCCACACCGCCATGCCCGAGATGAGTTTCATGAGCCGGTTGGACAACCCGTCATAGCAGCTCGCAAGCTTGTGCCGGACTTCGGCATGAGACCGGTGCGGCTCGGGAAGCGGCAGTGGTTCCCGTAGCAGGAACTCGATGATCTCGACGTATCCGTCTGGCACTTTGCTTCCCGTGGCTAGCGCCGCCTGTTCCGCGCTGGTCAGTGCTAGACGTTCCATGGATACCGGAAGATCCGCTTGCGCTGCTGCCTCGAAATATGACGATATGACCAGAACCGCGTGCGCCGCGGCGAGCCGCTCAGAACGGTCAAAACGGGACAGGCCAGTACGCCAGTCCGAAATCCGCCGGACCACCTCGTGCGCGTACAGAACGATTTCGGTCTTCAGCTCGAAAATGCTCAGCGGCAGATCAACGCGTTGCCCAGCGGCCAAGGCTCCTGCCGCCCACGCTGTCAACCCGGTCGTCGCGACAGCATCCAGCAAAGTCACCAGCCGGCTTCTAGTAGTCCTCCCAAGCAACTGCAATGCCGCATGGTAGGTCAAAGCGTCACTCACACCATCAATCCTTACCTATGCAGCATCGGGTGTCACGATCGAGCAGAGCCAGGAAAGATGCTGGAACGAGTCCCCGTTTGGGCGGCCACGCGACTCTCGTGCCGCTTTCCGCTCAAGGGTGCATGCCCGTGTTCGAGGTGTGGCGGCCGGAACCGCAGGCTGCTGCTGTGGGAAGCTGGCAGATCATGACCAGCTTCAGTGAAGTCCCGTATCCGGGTCCTGCGGTCCGCCGTCTGATCCTTATCTGTGGGCAGGAGGGTGCCGGCAAGACCACGATCATCCGTGCGCTGTTGCCGCACACGCCGCGCGCGGCGCGGATAGATGCCGCACCGACACGACGATCGCCGGCAACCAGGGCGGATACCGGTATTTCGCCGTCGATGGCACGGCGATGACAGCCGGGCAGACAGTCGCAGCGATCATGCGCGAGTTCCCGGAGATCTACGGCCGCGGCCGCCCGGCTTCAGGCGCCTAGACCCGCCTTCGGCTCCGGCCCCGGAGCAGCCCGAGTACAAAGGCCTGA
>JASHPP010000182.1 GCA_030038035.1 Trebonia sp. | reverse complement strand
GTCGGCCGGGACGTGAACGAGATCACCTGTTCTGTCAACCTGCGGTTCGAAGGCGATCTCGACGACGTGGCCGCCCAGGCTCAGACATGGCGCGACGCCGGCGTGGACCTGGCGATCGTCGGCCTGCCGACCCACTGCAAGCCGGAGACGCTGGAGCCGCTGGCCGCCGTACTAGAGCAGTTCGCCTGACCAGGTTCGGCTTTCACTTATCCGGAACGAGCCGTGGCGTCTGCCCTGCGCCCGATCACCCCAGAACTGCTGGCCTGGGATGGCGGTTCGGTACAGTGCGGCCTGAGTTCGGCCATGATCTGGTCGTAGCCGGTACCGCCGGGCGCTGACCTGCGCGTTCGGGCCAGCGCCGATCCGTGCCAGCATGCTCGCGTGCGAGCCGCGGCGCCCGTGGACGTGCTCCAGCCACCAGGTGGCTCCGGCCTGTGCGTAGGCGGTCGCGACGGGGTCGCCGGGCCCGGCTGATACCCCGGTTATGGCGACATCGAACCGTGCGTCGTCGTCGGCCGGCCTGAGGGCGGCGATGGCGGCGATGGCGGCGGCGATGTCAGCTGGGGGGATGATCATGTCGCCTTGCTCGTCATCGCAGCTAAAGATCCACCCGTCCCAGCGGGCGGCCCGGCGGCGGGCCGGGGGACTGGCCCCGCCGATCCATACCGGCACCCTCGGGCGCTGCACCGGCAGCGGCGCCAGGGTTACCCCGTCCACCTGGTAGAACCGGCCCGCGTGCCTGACTGGCTGGCCCGACCACAGCGCCCAGCCACAGGAAAGAACATGCGGTCAGGACCGCGGGCATGGGCGACACTGTGGCTTTGATCGATTTAGAGGCCGCGCCATCTGACTTGCGCATGAGGGGTGGCCAACTCGGGGCCGGCCGATTTCGGCTGCCCGTCATGCGGCGCCCAGGAGGAACGACAACCCTTGCACGGCCGGGCTGACCTGGGATGGCGGATCGGTACAGTGCAACAGTGCCTGCTGAACGGTTCTGCCTTGCGGCTGCTGTGTACGGCGTTCTGCGCGACGGCGACCGCGTGCTGCTGCTGCGCCGCGCCGGGTCGGGCTATCACGACGGAGAGCTCAGCCTTCCGGCCGGCCACCTCGATGGTGGTGAGGACGCCCTCGGCGGCCTGATCCGCGAGCTCCGCGAGGAACTGACCATCAGCGTCGATCGGAACGCCTGTCGGCTGGCCCTGGTGATGCACCGATCGCCGGAGACGCCCGGCGACCACGAGTACCTTGACCTGTTCTTCACCGTGAGCCAGTGGGCCGGCGTGCCGGCGATCGGCGAGCCCGACAAGTGCACCGAGCTGGTCTGGGCGAACAGCGCCGCCGTGCCGGCCGACACAATCGGCTACATTCGGGCCGCGCTGGATGCGGTCGCGCCCGGCACGCCGCCTCTGCTGCCGTACGGGTGGGATGCCCCGTAATGGCTTCTGGGCGGCGACGCGCTCGTGCAGGGCGCGGCTTGCGTCAGCCATGATGGGCTGCACGCCGAGTTCGGTGAGCATCTGGGCGGCGGCCTCCATCTCGGCGGCCCGGCGCACCGCGTGCTGGCGCGTCCCCGTGACGATGCGCTCCACCGTCGCGAAGTCCGCCTTGTCGAGCTCTTCCGCGATGTGCTCGCGCAGCCAGGGCTCGCAGCCCGCGGCGCGGGCGGCCTCGAGCGCTTCCACGATGGAGGCGGCCATCCCCTTGTAGAAGACGCTGCGCAGCAGCTTCTTGCTCGCGGCGAGGCCGGCCGGGCCGTCGAGAACCTCGATGTCGGCACCGAACGCGCGCAGTCGCGCGGCCACGTGCCCGGCTGACTCCCCGCTCGCGAGCATCGGCACCCGCAGCCCTTTCCCTGGCACCGGCGCCATCATCGCGATGTCGGTCACGGGGATGCCCCGTGCCCGGCCCATCTGGGCAAGCTCGACCTTGACGCCGGGCGCGGCGGTGTTCAGGTCGGCCCAGACGGCGCCGGGCACCAGCGCGTCGAGCGCCGCGCCGAAGGCGGGGACCGCGTCCTTCGCGCTGTTGACGCTGAGCACCAGGTCCGCGCCGGTCGCTGCCTCGGCGTCGCTGCCGGTGTCGGTGACGCCTGGCGGGGCCTGGACCGCGGGATCGTAACCGCGGACGACCGCGCCGGCGGCTACCAGGTCACGGGCGATCAGCGAGCCGGCCTCCCCGAACCCGAGGACGGCGATCACCCCGTTCACCGCGCGCTCCGGTGGTCGGTTCCGCCGCTCGTGCGGGCGCCTCCGGGGACGGAACCGATGGTCCCGTGGTGACCGGGCTCCTTGAAGTAGTCGCTTATCAGTTGTCGCTGCCTTTCCAGTAGTTGCTCGAAGTGCTCGTCCAGCTTGTCGTCGCGCATCGTCTCGGCGGTCAGGTACAGCTCCCTGATCTGCTCAAGTGCCCCATGACCGCGCAACGCGAGGGGGTAGTCCCCCGCTTCGTCTTCGCCCGCAGGACCCTGAGCCGGGCCGATTGCCGGGGGGTGGTAAGCCGCGTCGTAGTCATGGCTGCCCGGGCCGGCCGGCGCCGCACCCGGGTTCGCACCGTCAGCATGCGGCATCGGCTCGAAGGGACCGCGCGCTTGCCGTAGCTCCGCCGTGGTGGCCAGCCGCTTGGCCGCCTCGTTCCACGCCTGCCAGTCGGGCCGTGGCGGGCCGTAAGCCGGGTCGTCGGGACCGTAGGCGGCGGGGTCCTGATCACGAGTCCGCGGCTCGCGGCTCGCGGCCGACGGCTCCGGGCGCGGCGACCGCTCACGCCGGGGCGGCTGGGGCTCCCGGCCTGGACGGGGCGGGCGCGGCTGGCGGCGCGGGAACTCCTCGTCATCGCGGATCACGTACGCGTAGACGCCGCCGTTGACCGCCTCCGCTTGCCTGCCTGGACCCGGGTAGGCGCCCGGGCCGTGGTAGCCGTTCGCGCCCTGGTAGGCATCAGGGGCGCGGTAACCGGCCGGCCCCGGCGCCGGATAGCCGTCCTGGCCCGCGGCGGGCATAGGACCCGGGCGGCCGGCGGGGCCGGCGGAGCCGGGCTGGCCGGGCGGGTAAGGGGCTCCAGGCCGCTGGCCCTGCTGCCCGTGTCCTCGCTGGCCGTACCCGGGTGCGACGGCGCCACCGTACCCGGGCCCGCGCCCGTAACGAGGATCAGCGCCGGATCCAGGGCCCGCCCCGTACGCTTGTCCGCCCGGCTGCTCAGGACGGTATCCGTCAGGCGCCCCGTAACCGGGACCGCCGCCGTCCCACGGATCGCCACGGTAGCCGGGGCCCGGAGGGTAGGCCGGGCCTGGGCCGTAGCCGGGACCGGGACTGTACCCGGGACCGGGACTGTACCCGGGACCTGGGCCGTACCCGGGGCCTGGGCCGTACCCGGGACCGGGCGGGTAGCCGCGCGCACCGGCGTCCCCCGGACCAGCACCGTAGCCGCGCGGGGCGCCGTGCCCCGGCGCCGCCTCCCACCCAGGAGCCGGACCATGCCCAGGTGGCGCAGGATAACCAGGCTGGTAAGCGGCACCGCGGCCGTCGCGCGGCGGCCCGGCCTGGCCGCCGTTCCCGTCGGGCGGGACGATCAGGCTGCCCGGCGCGTAAATAGAGCTCGGGGTCAGCACCGCCTCGCCGCTGTCCTGGCTGGCGGGATCGGCGCCGGCGTACCGCGGGTCGCCGGCGTACCGCGGGTCGGCGGCCCCGCGCCCCTGCCAGGCGCCGTGCGGGCCCGGCG
>JASHPP010000181.1 GCA_030038035.1 Trebonia sp. | reverse complement strand
GGTGGGACGTGCTTTTCTTTTTCCTGGCGGCCGTGCTGGTCCGGCTTGCGATCGGGATCGCATCGGTCGCGAGGCTACGTAGGTCGCTTCGTCCTTGCCATGACGACCCCGGGCGAGGTGACGAGACTGGTCAGGAATGGAGAAGCGTCCCCTGGTTCGCCGTCGCCATACTTCTGACAAGACGCGAATCGACAGCCAAGGCGATGGGCTGCCACGACTTGAGGAGCGACCATGACCGGTTCTTCCACCCAGGGCATCAAGACCGTGCTGCATCCGGTAACCGACCTCGAGGCGGCCAAGGCGGTGTACACCGCCCTGCTCGGCGTGGCGCCGATGGCGGACGCGCCTTACTACGTCGGCTACGAGGCCGAGGGACAGCAGATCGGGCTGGTGCCGAACAGCGGCATGACCTCGCCGGTGGCCTACTGGCACGTGGCCGACATCGAGGCGAAGCTGGCCGAGGTGACCGCGGCGGGCGCCAACGTGAAGGAGCCCCCGCGCGACGTCGGCGGCGGCCGCCTGATGGCCACTGTCACCGATCCCGACGGCAACGTCCTTGGGCTGCTTCAGGACCGATGATCGCCGACAGCCACCACGACTCGATCCGCGTGCACGGAGCACGCGTGAACAACCTCAAGGATGTAAGCATCGCGATCCCGAAGCGCCGGCTGACGGGCCAGCGGCACCCTCACCGGCCGTCACCTCGACGACCGGGCGGCCCCCAAGGAGAGCGTGCGGACGGCCGCGGGCACGCTGGAGATCCGCGGCGCGAGCACGCACAACCTGCGCGACGTTGACCTCGACATCCCGCTCGGGGTGCTTGCCGTCGTCACCGGTGTCGCCGGCTCCGGCAAGAGCTCGCTCATCCCGGCGACGTACACCGGACTGCCCGACCCGATCCGCACCGCCTTCGCGAAGGCCAACGGCGTGCAGCCCGCGCTGTTCAGCGCCACCACCTGCGAGGAGTGCGAGGGCAAGCGGTCCGAGCCGTCGGTGCTTGAACATCGGCTGGGCGGCGGGACATCGGCGAAGTGCCGGCGATGACGGTGACCGAGACCGGGGAGTTCCTCGGCGCCGGGGAGGCAGCCACGCCCGCCGCGCACAGATCCTCGGTCGGCCGGGCGACGTCGGGCTCGGCTACCTCAGCCTCGGCCAGCCGCTCACTACGCTGTCCGGCGGCGAGCGGCAGCGGCTCAAGCCGGCAACCCACCTGGCGGAGAAGGGCGGCGTCTACGTCCTCGACGAGCCGACCGCCGGCCTGCACCTGGCCGACGTCGAGCAGCTGCCCGGCCTGCTCGGCCTGCTCGGCCTGCTCGACCGGCTCGACCGGCTCGCCGACTCCGGCAAGCCTGTCATCGTGACCGAGCACCACCAGGCGGCGATGGCGCACGCCGACTGGATCATCGACCTCGGCCCAGGCGCCGGCCACGACGGCGGCCGGATCGTCTTCGAGGGCACCCCCGCGGCCCTCGTCGCCGCCCGCTCCACCCTCACCGGCGAGCACCTCGCGGCCTACGCCGGCGCCGAGCCGCACGCGTGACCACTTGGCGGCTACCGGTCAGCGGGCGCCGCGCTCGTTCCGGGGTCCGAGACGGATCAGTGCGCGCGCCGTTCGGCAGCCTCGCGCATCCGCTGCCGGACTTCAGCCGCAATGTCGGCGGTGGCCACAGGAAACGATGACTCCTCCTCCGTTGGCGGCGCGCTGAACAGCGAGCTGTTCAGCCGGATGGGCGCGCCGGTTGCCACCGCCAGGTTCACGGCGTCGCTTGGCCGTGCGTCGACTTCCCGCGGTCCGCCCGGTCCCTGCACGACCACGACCGCGTAGAAGACCCAGTCCAGCAGGCGGGTGATCCGCACTTCGGTGATGCGCGACCCGGCGGCCTCGACGAGCCCGGCCGCCAGCTTGTAAGGGAACGGGCGGGGTGTCTCGACCGACTCCAGCGTCAGCGCGAGCACGCTCGCCTCGGCCGGCCCGATCCAGATCGGAAGCCGCCGGTCACCGCCGCGCTCGGCGAGGACCATGACGTGCTTGCGCTGCTGGGGGTCGTCATCCTGGGTCCTGCGGATCTCCGAGACAAAGACCTCGGCCCATTCCGCCGTCTTCGCTGCTGTCACCGTATTCTCCTCCTGGATCGCCATGAATTGAACGAGCTTCGGGGCCAGTGCCGCCCGCGCCTGGTGCAGCCGCGCCTTGACGGCGCCGACCGAGATGCCGAGTTCCCCGGCCACCTCGCGGTGGCTCAGGCCCTGCAGGTAAAACAGCCGCACGGCGTGCTGCTGGCCATCGGCCAGTGCGGCGATGGCACCGCGCACACGTGCCGCGGTGTCGGCCAGTTCCGCCGCCTCCGCCGGATCAGGCGCACCAGACACCCAATCGGGCCGCAGGCCAGGCACTTCCGACCGGAGCTGCCGGTGCCACTTCCTGGACACGTTCAGGGCTATCCCGCAGAACCAGGCACCGAACTTGTCGGGCGAGCGCAGCCGCTCAAGGTCGGTCATCGCGGCGACCGCGGCCTCCTGCACGGCGTCGCGCGCCAGGTCTGGCGAGCCCAGGACCCGCCCGGCGAGCAGGACCGCGATATCCCAGTGCCTGCGCACGAGTTCGGCCATCGGTTCCCTGAACCCGCGCCGCGCCAGCTGCACGAGGTCGGCGTCTGAGGGCAGCTCAGGCCTGGGGTGTCCCACGCTTCATAGTGCCCGTACACGACCGCCGGGTTAGCCCCGCGGCCGCACAAGATCCGGGTGGCCGCCTCTCGCGTCACCGAGGGCCGCAAGCCAGAGATGGCACGAGAGCTTGGGGCCAAGCCTGCGGGCAGTCATGGCGCGGGTGACGGGAACCCGCTGTCCGTTCGGGGGAATTGTTTGTATCACCCGCACGTTGCGCGACTTGGATCGCTCCTCGTGTGCGGAGCACCGCGCCCGGGCCTGCGTGGCAGGCGGGCGCCGGACCCCCGGGGCGATCAGGGTAGCCTCGTTCGGGCGTCGCGCCAGCCAGCGAAGCAGAAGCAAGGGAAGTAAGGAGAGCCGCCGCGTGTCGGTGACAGATGTAGCAGCAAGACGGCCTGCCCCGGACACGGCTGTCCGGGCCGAAGCGGCGCGGCGCCGGACCTTCGCGGTGATCAGCCATCCGGACGCGGGCAAGTCGACGCTGACCGAGGCGCTCGCGCTGCACGCGTCCGCCATCAACCACGCCGGCGCTGTGCACGGCAAGGCGGGGCGGCGCGGTGTCACCTCCGACTGGATGGCGATGGAGCGCGATCGCGGCATCTCGATCACCTCGGCGGCGCTGCGCTTCACCTACGACGGCGCGGTGCTGAACTTGCTCGACACCCCGGGACACGCGGACTTTTCCGAGGACACCTACCGGGTGCTCGAGGCCGTCGACTGCGCGATCATGCTGCTCGACTCGGCCAAGGGCCTCCAGGCGCAGACGCTCAAGCTGTTCGACGTGTGCCGGTCCCGGCACCTGCCGGTCGTGACGTTCGTGAACAAGTGGGACCGTCCCGGCCGCGAGCCGCTGGAACTGCTCGATGAGATCGAGCAGCGGATCGGGCTGCGCCCCACGCCCGTGAACTGGCCGGTCGGGGTGGCCGGTGACTTCCGCGGGCTGATCGAGCGGGCCACCGGCGAGTACACCGCCTACACGCGCACTCCCGGCGGCGCAGAGCGGGCCCTTGAGCAGCGCTTTTCGCCCGACGAGGCGCTGGAGCGCGAGGGCGAGGCGTACTCGGTGGCGGTCGACGAGCTGACGCTGCTTGACGAGATCGGCGCCCGGCTCGACATGCCGTCGTTCCTGGCCGGTGAGTCGTCTCCGGTGCTGTTCGGCGCGGCGCTGCCGAACTTCGGCGTGCGCAGGCTGCTCGACGCGATGCGCGCGCTGGCCCCAGGACCGGCGGCCCGGGTGTCCGCGGACGGCGTACCCCGGCCGGTCGGCGCGCCCTTCTCCGGGCTGGTGTTCAAGGTGCAGGCCAACATGGACCCGGCGCACCGGGACAGGGTGGCGTTCGTACGGGTCTGCTCGGGCCGGTTCGAGCGCGGCATGGTGCTCACCCACGCCGCGACCGGGCGCCCGTTCGCCACCAAGTACGCGCAGGCGATGTTCGGCCAGGACCGGGAGACGGTCGACGAGGCCTTTCCCGGTGACGTGATCGGGCTGGTCAACGCCGCCGCGCTGCGCCCGGGCGACACGCTGTACTCCGGCGTCCCGGTCGAGTTCCCGCCCATACCGAGCTTCGCGCCCGAGCACTTCGCGGTGGTCCGCAGCAGGCAGGCGGGCAAGCACAAGCAGTTCCGGCGCGGGATCGACCAGCTGGACGCCGAGGGCGTGGTCCAGGTGCTGTCCTCCGACCTGCGCGGCGACCAGGCGCCGGTGCTCGCCGCGGTGGGCCCGCTGCAGTTCGACGTCGTGCTGCACCGGCTCGAGCACGAGTTCGGCGCCCAGGCCGAGCTCGACCATCTGGACTACACGCTGGCCAGGCGGACCGACGCCGAGGGCGCCAGGCTGCTGGCCGGGCAGCGTGCCGCCGAGGTGCTGACCCGCCGCCAGGACGGCGCCATGCTGGCGCTGCTGCGGGACAAGTGGCGGCTCGGGCAGATCGAGCGCGAGCACCCCGGCCTGCTGCTCGAGCCGCTGCTGGCCGGCTGAGGTCTCGCCGCAGGTGCGGGTCAGATCTCTTTCTTTTCAGCCGAACGAGCGGTGGTGCGTGCCTAGCTCATCCTGCTTCCGTCGATCTGGTCGAAGTCGCCGACCCCGTTCCTGACCCCGCCCCCGCCTGACCACTGCCACATCAGCGCGTACTTGCCTGAGCTCGTCTGCCCGCCGAAGAACTGCGCGCAGCCGCCGGACTTCAGGCACCACCCCTGCGGAGCGTCGGACAGGCTCGCGGTCTCCGGCTCGTAGGTCCACTCGTAGGTGTTGGGGATCGAGGCGTAGACGCCGGTGCCGAAGATCTGCGTCCAGATCTTCGGCGCGCAGTAGACGCCGACCTTGTAGGACGAGTGCGTGGTGATGTAGTCCGCGAAGCCGTTGAAGTCGGCGCGGTCCAGGGCGGCGGAGACGGAGCTCACCTTGACCGTCCCGCTGCACGGCGAGGTGTACACGGTGCTCCAGCCGTTGTCGGGGGCCGGGGTGTCACCGGGAAGCTCGACGTCGGCCCAGATGACCGGGTAGGTCACGTGCTCGCCCGCGACGTCGGCCAGCGTCCGCGCCGCCTGCCGCGCGCCCCAGGCGCTGGCCTCGGCGGCGGTCCCGTTGTAGCCGGGGTCGACGCCGGGGCCGCCCATGAACCAGTACACGGCGGTGCCGATGCCCTTGCCGTACTTGGTGAAGTTGGTGTCCGCCTGCGCGCTGTCGGTGGCGGACCAGGCAAGGAAGTGCTCGGTGCCGCTGCAGCCCAGCCAGTAGGCCCAGTTCCCGGTCATGCCGGCGTAGCCGCCGTAGGCGCCGCCGATGTCGGGCTCGCTGTAGGGCGCGCTACCGCTCACGGTGACCGGCCAGCTGTCCGTGCCGTACCAGAATCCCGGCGGCCCGTCGCCCGCCGAGGCGGCGGTGGCCGCCGCGGTGATGGCGGCGGCCGCGGTTGCCAGGGCCAGCGCCGCGCGGCCCGACAGGGCCAGTGATGTACGCAGCCATGTCCGCTTCATGATGCTCTCACTTCTTCCGGCACTTCTTCCGGCACGTGCTCATGCTCTCATCGCTAGGACGGCACGGCACGGCGGGCGGTTGGGGTTTGCCCGGGTTTCCGCCTAGGAGCGGCGCGGGACCGGGAGGGCGAGGTAGGGCAATACCTCGGGGTCGTGCAGGACGGCGGTGCCGAG